>NZ_JAAGPK010000077.1:0-38671 GCF_017104685.1 Burkholderia sp. Tr-20355
TGCCGAGCCGCGGCTCCGGACGATGCGCCCAGCGATCGCGGTCGTGGTACCACGGCCGGTGCCGGTAATAGCGATCCCAGTACGCGGCGATCGCGAATCCCGTCACCGGGACCCCGATGATCGCGCCGTATTCGAGCAACGGTACGTAGCTGCCCTGGTACGGATATTCGAGCAACTGCGCATCGATCCAGCCGCGCACGCCCGGCAGCGCGACGTCGCACCACGAGTAATCGCTTAGGCAGCCGAATACGTCCAGCGCGGTATCGGGCGGGATCTGCGCGACCACGGGATAATCGGGCGCCGGCCCGGCAAACAGCTCGGCCGGCGAATTCGTGTAAGCGCTGCTCTGCGCGTCGGCCATGCCCGGCGCGGCCGCCAGGCCCACCAGGACGACACACAGGCTGCGGACAAACGTGTTTCTCATGATGCTCTCCCGCGCGGTGCCGCCGCGCGCCGGCCGATGCCGATCAGTGCCGATGGCCGCCGCCCCAGTGGCCGCCACCCCAATGCCCGCCGCCCCACGGACGATGCCAGTAGCCGCCGCGCCCGCCCCAGTATCCGCCGCCGCCCCAGCGGCCCCAGAAGCCGATCGTGACGGGTGGCCCGTACCAGCCCGGGTAATACGCGGGGGCGTAGTATGGATACGGCGCCGGCACATAGGCCGGCGCGACATATACCGGCGCCGGCGCTTCGACGTAGTCCGGGGTGGCTGGTACCGTGGAAGGGGCCGGACCGGGCGTGGCCGGCGCAACCGGAATTTCACGCTGTGACACCGTCGCGGGCGCCGGTGCGTAATAAGGCGCATAACCGTACGGGCTCATGTAGTAGCAGCCGCCGAGCGTCAGCGCGGCCAGCGCGATGACGGCAGGCCTCGCGGCGGGAATCGGGTTCATCTCGTGCTCCGGCAGAATCCGCGCGCCGCCGCCGGGCGCGCGCCTGACTCTAGCTTACGTCCCCTGCAGATTTCCGCGCGTATGATCGGTTACTTTTTGTTTCCTGGCCCGGATGGCGCGGGCACGCGGTGTGCTGCTCGTCCGCGGCGCCCACGTTGAAGTTGGCGCAAATGCCCTCAACTTGAACGATGTCAGGCTGACCGGCGCGGACGAGCGTTCGCGAGCAACCGGCCACCGCAAACCGGCGAGCTTCGGCCCGCCCCGACAGGAACGCGGCTCGCGCCGCCATCGACATGACTACGCCACGCCCCACTTCCCGGGCGGACACACCGCTCGATCCGATCATCCAGTTGCTGGCGCTTGCCGGCGAACAGGGTTATCTGACACACGCCGACCTCGTCGACGCGCTGCCGCCCGAAAGCGACAGCCCCGATGCGCTCGACGTCGTGCGCGCCGCGCTTGCCGACATCGGCATCGCCGTGCTCGACGAGCCGGCCGCGCCCGCACCGTTCGCCGCCGCGGCGCCGGTCGACGTCGATCGCGACACGCTCGACGAAGGCCGGGCCATGCTCGGCGAACTCGCACGCGGCACGAGTGCGTCGACCGATCCGCTCGCGCTCTACATGCGGCGCATGCAGGCGGTGCCGCTGCTGACGCGCGAAGGCGAAATCGTGCTCGCCCGCGAAATCGAGACGGGGCGCCATCAGGTGCTGCACGCGATCGCGGGGTATCCGGCGGCGGTCGACGCGCTGCTTGCGCGTCACCGGGCAACGGGTGCGGCCGCCGCCACCGGCACGGCTGACGACGAAGACGGCGATACGCCCGAACCCGCCCGCTACGACGTGCTGCAGGCAGCCGTCTCGACGTTGCGCGACGCGTTGCACACGCACGGCTTCCGTTCCGACGCCTATCGCGACGCGCGCAACGCCATGGCCGCCCTGCTCGGTTCGCTGCCATGGGCGGCCCCGGCCATCGACGACGCCAGCCGCGCCGTGCACGCGCTCGCGACCGCGCCGCACGACGCCGCGACGGGCGAAGCCGCCCGCTTCGACGCGGTCGCGCGGCGGGCATTGGGGGCCGCGCTGCGCGACGGCCAGCAGAAAGTGCGCGACGCGACGCGCGCGATGCTCGAGGCAAACCTGCGGCTCGTGCTGTCGATCGCGCGCAAGCACATGAACCGCGGCGTCGACCTGTCCGATCTCGTGCAGGACGGTTGCCTCGGCCTGATGCGCGCGATCGAGAAGTTCGAATACCGGCGCGGGTTCAAGTTCTCGACCTATGCGACCTGGTGGATTCGTCAGGCGATCACGCGTGCCGTTGCCGATCGCTCGCGCACGATCCGCGTGCCGGTACACGTCGGCGACCAGTACCAGCGCGTGCAGCGGCATGCGCTGCGCTTTCGCCAGCGCACGGGCCGGCGGGCGACGCCTGCCGAGCTCGCGGCCGAAACCGGCCTGGCCGAGGACAAACTGCGTGCGGTGCTCGCCCTGCCGGCCGAACCGGTGTCGCTCGACACGCCGCTGCCCGACGCGGACACCGGGCTCGTGGAACTGATCGAGGATCAAACCTCGGCCAGCCCGTTCGAGCGACTGGCCGACACCCGCATGCGCGACTGCGTGCGGTCGCTGCTCCGGTCGGTCACGCCGGCCGAGGCCGACGTGCTGAGCCGGCGGTTCGGCCTCGGCGGCGCCGAGCCCGATACGTACGACGCGATCGCGCAGGACGCGGGCATGTCGCGCGAACGCGTGCGGCAGATCGAGAAACGGGCGCTCGCCGCGCTGCGCACGGCAGCCGAGGCCGCGAACGCGCAGTCGTTCCTCGACGCGTAAGCGTAAGCGCACCCGCGCCGCACGGTCGTGCCGCCAACCGGCACGACCGTGCGCTTCGCGCATGTGCTACGTTTGCCATTGACGTGCATCAAGTTTTCTTCGTCGCGTGCCGCGACAATGGTGGAAAAGGCCGACCGGCGCATCGTTCGCCGCGTCCATTCCGTTTGAGCTTCCCCAGGTCCCTCGCCATGCAGACGACCGCCAGCCAAACGTTCGAGGAAAACCGCCACATCGCGACCTGCCTGCGCGAGGCCGCGCAGCGGCTGGCCGACCAGGGCGCGAATCCTTACCGGGTCGCCGCCTACCGCGCGTCGGCCGAGACGGTCGAGGCGCTCGACCGCGATATCCGCACCGTGTTCGAATCCGGCGGCATCGACGCGCTCGGCGCGCTGCCCGAAATCGGCACGGGCGTCGCGCAGGCGATCGCCGAGTTGCTGGTGACGGGCCGCTGGCGCCAGCTCGACCGGCTGTGCGGCGACGCCCAGCGCGCGTCCGCGTTCGAAGCCGTGCCGGGCATCGGCCATGCGCTCGCGCTGCGCATCCACGACCTGCTGCACATCGATACGCTCGAGGAACTCGAACGCGCGGCTCGCAACGGCCAGCTCGAAACGATCGCGGGGGTCGGCCCGCGGCGCGCGGCCGGCATCCGCACCGCGCTCGACGACGTGCTGAGCCGGCGCCGGCGCTGGCAGGGTCACATGCAACATGCCGGCCCCGGCACGGAGCCGCCCGTCGAACTGCTGCTCTATATCGACCGCCAGTACCGCCACAAGGCGGCCGCCGGCATGCTGCCGACGCTCGCGCACCGGCGCCTGAACGCGGACGGCTATGTGCCGCCGCCGGTGATGCACATGACCAAGGGCGGCTGGCATTTCACCGCGCTGAGCCTGCATGCCGCGATGCGCACGCCGGAGGCCGACCGCCCGACGGACTGGGTCTCGCTCTATTTCTACGACGCCGTGCAGCGCGAGCACCAGCGCACCGTCTTCACCGAAACGTACGGTTCGCTCGTCGGCAAGCGCATCGTGCGTGGGCGCGAGATGGAATGCCGCGTGTATTACGCGGGATGAGTCAGTCGTCCGAGGTTTCGTCGACGTCGAACGCCACGTCGAGCACGGACGCGATCTCGCGACAGGCACGGACGAGCGCGCGTGACCGGCGTTCGGCATGTGCCACGCCGAGATCGAACCACGTCGAATGCGTGACGTATGCGCCGACCGCTCCCCGTTTCGGCACGTCGAACCGGAACGTCACCATGTAGTCGCCGTTCCAGCGAACCGGCATCACCATCGTGAGTCGCAGCCCCGTGATCGCACCGTGGCGAAACCGGAAGCTGTCGTCGCCCACGCGAAACCCCGACCACGCGCCGTCGTCCGACACGAACACGGTCAGCGTTTCGTCCGCCGGCGGCGACAGGCCGTCCGCCGGCGCCAGTTCGGCCGCCCGCACCATCGCCGCGCCCGAACCGTCGCGCCCCGCCTCGACTTCCACGAACGCTTCGATCGCCTGCTTCGCCTTGTCGTAGAAACGACGCGCGACGCCGCTGTGCGCGGCGCCGGCAATCAGAACCAGTTGCTTGAATCGCGCATGCTCGCCGTATCGAAGCTGCACGCCGGGCGCGTCGCCCGCCTCGTCTTCGGGCTCGGCCTCGCGGCCATCGGCGGGTTCGGCCGGTACGGTCGCCCCAGGCTGCCCGCTGGCCCCACGCCGCCGTTTCACCGCCGCGGCGCCCCACGTCAGCAGCATGGTCTGCGCCGCCAGCACCCCCGCCATCGTCGCGCACCCCGCGAGAAACCCGTAATGCGGCCCGACCTTCGATGCCGCATACGCGGCCGGAAGCACATAAAGCACAAGCAATGGCACGAGCAATATCGACACGCGGCAACCCCGTTGTTTTCCGTGTTCGTTTTCGACTTTCGCCGGACTGCGACTGCCACCCGCGCATCGCGTGCGCTCACGGCCTACGCACCGTCCGTCTTCGTGCGACGCGCCGGATGACGATGCGCGGCGATGCGCAGCAGCTTCCGGAACGACGGACATTCGAGGTGACTCGGCGCCGGGCACACGGCCGCGTGCCGCAGCATGTCGCGCACGGCGCCGAGACGGCGGATCGTGCGGTCGAGTTCGTCGGCCTTGCCGTCGAGCTTCGCCCGATCGATCGCGGGCTGGCCGTCCGTGCCGACCATCGCGAGGATGTCGTCGAGCGAGAAACCGGCCTCGCGGCCGAGCGCGATCAGTGCCAGACGCTCCAGCACCGATTCGTCGTATTGCCGCCGCAGCCCGTGCCGGCCGACCGGAACGATCAACCCTTTTTCCTCGTAGTAGCGCAGCGTCGACGCGGGCAATCCCGAGCACCGCGCCACCTCGGCAATGTCCAGACGGCTCATGCTTGACCTCAAGTGAACTTGAAGTTGCAAGATAGTGACTCGACTACGCGAACGCAAGCCGGAAACGCCATGAAACCGCCCCGTATTGCGCCGCGCCACGCAGCGGCCATCGTACGGGGCGGGTCCCTGGGTCGCGGTGTTCGCGCTCGCGGTGCCGGTCCGTTGAACACCCGGCATGACACGAGCCGCGCCGGGTAGCGCTCGCTCAGCCGGCCGCCGGTGCGCCCGAACGGGCGCCCGCGTCACTCCCCGCCGCAATCGATCAGGTTGTGACGCACGCGTCCGAGCAGCCGCACCAGCGTATCGCGCTCGTCGGACGTGAAGCCGCGCAGCCCGTCGTCGGCGACGGTATCGCCCACTTCGAGCATCTGCGGAAAGATCTCCCGCGCCTTGTCGGTCAACCGGATCACGAACGCGCGGCGGTCGTCGTCGTTCGCGATGCGTTCGATCCAGCCGTAGCTTTCCATCCGGTCGAGCAGACGCGTCAGCGAGATCGGCGTGATCTCGAGCCATTCGGCCAGCCGCGCCTGGTTCATCTCGCCCTTCCACGTCAGGTACGCGAGCACGCGGCTTTGTGCCCGCGTCAGCCCGATGCGCTTCGCGCGCCGGTCGAACAGGCGTCCGTTCAGGCGAGCCACGTCGGCGATCAGGTAACCGATCCGGTTCTCGTAAGTCTTGTCCATCCGCCGATTATAGGGTCAAGCCGCCGGCAGGCCGCGGCTCGCGCCCAGGCAATAAGTGGCTTTATAATAAGCATGCTTATAATTTGAACCATACCGGATCGCCGCCCACGGCGATCGCCCGACGGAGACACCCGCTTGAACCCCGCCGCCGACGCCCCCGCCTCGCCCGCCCTGAACCGGCCGATGCTGACCCTGTCGATCATGCTCGCCACGCTGATCCAGACCCTCGACAGCACGATCGCGAACGTCGCGCTGCCGCACATGCAGGGCACGCTGTCCGCGTCGCAGGACGAAATCACGTGGGTGCTGACCTCCTACATCGTCGCCGCGGCGATCGCGACGCCGCTCACCGGCTGGCTGTCCGACCGGTTGAGCGTCAAGCGGCTGCTGATCGTGTCGATCGCGGGTTTCACGGTGGCGTCGGCGCTGTGCGGGCTGTCCGAGACGCTCGTGCAGATCGTCGGTGCGCGGCTGCTGCAGGGCGTGTTCGGCGCCGCGCTGGTGCCGCTGTCGCAGTCGATCCTGCTCGACATCAACCCGCGCGAGAAACAAGGCCAGGCGATGGCGATCTGGGGGATGGGCGTGATGGTCGGCCCGATCCTCGGCCCGACGCTCGGCGGCTGGCTCACCGACAGCTACAACTGGCGCTGGGTGTTCTTCATCAACGTGCCGATCGGCGCGTTCGCGCTCGCCGGCGTGATGACCTTCCTGCCGGCACGCGCGCCGCGCCCGCACGTGAAATTCGATGCGTTCGGCTTCGCGACGCTGGCGCTCGCGATCGGCGCGTTCCAGGCCATGCTCGACCGCGGCGAACAGCTCGACTGGTTCGGTTCGTACGAGATCCGCATCGAGGCGCTCGTCGCGGCGCTCAGCTTCGCGTTCTTCCTCGTGCATACGGCGACCGTCGGCAAGGCATCGTTCTTCAAGTCGGAGCTGCTGCGCGACCCGAACTTCGCGACGGGTACGCTGTTCATCTTCGTCGTCGGCGCGGTGTTGTACGCGACGCGCGCCCTGCTGCCGCCGATGCTGCAGAACCTGATGGGCTACCCGGTCGCGACGACGGGCCTCGTCACCGCGCCGAGCGGCGCCGGCACGATGATCGCGATGCTGCTCGTCGGCAGGCTGCTGAAATACGTGGATGCACGGATGCTGCTGCTCGCGGGGCTCGCGATTTCCGCGCTCGCGCTGTGGCAGATGATGCAGTACACGGTCGTGCTGTCCGAATCGGACATCGTGTGGCCGGGCGTGGTCCAGGGCTTCGGGCTGGGGCTCGTGTTCGTGCCGCTGAGCGCTCTGTCGTTCTCGACGCTGCCGCCGGAGTTGCGCGCGGACGGCACGGCCACCTACAGCCTGATGCGCAACATCGGCAGCAGTATCGGCATCTCGATCGTGCAGACGCTGATGACGCGCAACACGCAGGTCGCGCATGCCGACCTCGCGACCCACATCACGCCGTTCGACCCGGCCGTGCAGGCGCTGGCCGGCAGCCGCCTCGACATCGCGCTGCTCGATCGCACGATCAACCAGCAGGCGGCGATGATCGCTTACCTGAACGACTTCAAGCTGATGTTCGTGGCGACGCTGCTGATGATCCCGCTGTTGCTGCTGATCCGCCCGCCGCAGAAAACGGCGAGCGTCGACGTCGCGCACGCGGCGATGGACTGACGGGCGCGCATGCGCCCGTCCGACGCCGCGTCAGACCTTCATCGTGCCGGTCCGCACGTAGCGCTCGTGCCACGACAGCGCCTCGGCGAGCAGGTGCGGCGTGTGCTTGCCGAAGCTCTCGCGCGACGCGCGCTCGAAGTAGTCCTCGAGCATCGGCCGGTAGTCGGGATGCGCGCAGGTCGCGATGATCTTGCGCGCGCGCTGCTTCGGCGACAGGCCGCGCAGGTCGGCCAGGCCCTGCTCGGTGACGACCACCGCGACGTCGTGCTCGGTATGGTCGACGTGGCTCGCCATCGGCACGATCCGCGAGATCGCGCCGCCCTTCGCGGTGCTCGCCGACATGAAGCACGACAGATAGCCGTTGCGCGCGAAGTCGCCCGAGCCGCCGATACCGTTCTGGATCTTCGTGCCCATCACGTGCGTCGAGTTCACGTTGCCGTAGATGTCGGCCTCGATCATCCCGTTCATCGCGATGCAGCCGAGGCGGCGCACGAGCTCCGGATGGTTGCTGATCTCCTGCGGGCGCAGCACGATCTTTTCGCGGAACGTCGCGATTTCGTCGGCGAAGCGCTGCACGGCGGCCGGGCTCAGCGACAACGCGGTGGCCGACGCGAAGCTCAGCGTGCCGTCGTCGAGCAGGTCGAGCATGCCGTCCTGGATCACTTCGGTATAGGCCGTCAGGTTCGAGAAGCCGGCCGAGCTGAGCTCCGCGAGCACCGCGTTCGTGATGTTGCCGACGCCCGACTGCAGCGGCAGCAGGTTTTCCGGCAGGCGGCCGCGCTTCACTTCGTGGCGCAGGAAGTCGATCAGCTGCAGCGCGATCTGCTTCGACGTCGCGTCCGGCGCGGAGAACGCATTGCTGCGATCGGGCGCGTCGGTCTCGACGATCGCGACGATCTTGTCGGCCGGGCAGCGCAGGTACGGCTCGCCGATGCGGTCGTCGCTCTTCGTCAGCGGAATCGGCTTGCGATGCGGCGGCAGCGCGGTGCCGTAATAGATGTCGTGCATCCCGTCGAGGCCGAGCGGCTGGCGCGCATTCACCTCGAGGATCACGTGCTTGGCGCGTTCGAGCCAGGTCTTGTTGTTGCCGATCGACGCGGACGGGATCAGCAGCCCGTCCTCGCGGATGCCCGCGACCTCGACGATCGCGACGTCGAGATCGCCGTACAGCCCGAACCACGCGTACTGCGCGACGTGGCTCAGGTGGACGTCCTGGTAATCGACTTCGCCGCCGTTGATCTTGTCGCGCAGCGTCGGGTCGGACTGGTAAGGCAGCCGCATCGAGATGCCGTCGGTGCGGGCGAGCGCGCCGTCGAGTTCGGGCGCGGTCGACGCGCCGGTCAGCACGTTGATCCGGAAGTCCTCGCCGCGCGCGTGCGCCGCGTCGATATGGGCGGCAAGCGCGGCCGGGACGGCCTTCGGATAGCCCGAACCGGTGAAGCCGCTCATGGCGACGGTCATGCCGGGACGGATCAGCGCGGCGGCTTCGTCGGCGGTGCGGACGAGCGAACGCAGGGCGGGAGCGAGGATGCGTGATGAAGACATGGCAGGTTTCTGACGCTGGGGTCTGTCGTTGACGTCGCGGGGGGTGTCTCCTGAGCGACATGAAGCCCTTGGGGCCGCGCGGGGCGGCCGGCACCACAGGCATGGCCGGAGTATCGCAGAGGCCGTCGCCGCGAAATGTCCGCTGGATGCAAAAGATCCTTGCCGAATATGCCGGGTATCGAACGACCGTTCTGTGACAGTCGATCCGCGCCGCCCGATGCACCCGAAAGGTGCGCGAAAGCATCGGAGCGAATGGCCGGACGACGATCGCCAACCGTCGCGCATCAATCGGCGGATTTCCATTGCAATTCGCCGCCCGATATCGGCAATGGCCGATGAAGTCGCGGCGCGGCCGATTGTCGCCCGATGATGCTTTGCCGGACCTGACGCACGTCAACGTCGCATGCGCTGCGCACGGCTCGCCGCCGCGCGCGAAAATCTCCGCCGCATCGGCCCGCGAGGCCCGCCCGTCCTTGACAGCGGCGTGACGCGAACCACACTGGAAGACGGGCCCGGCGACGCCGCCTGCCGTCCCGATCGGCCGCCCTGTCGCGCATCCGGCTTCGGCCGGCCGATACGTGCAAGACGCGGTAACACTCCCGCATGTCAGGACATTGATCGAATAAAAAGCAACAAATTACAATTCCGTATATATTTCGCCGATGGACCAAAGAAAAACCGCCACACGCGCCGAGCCCCCCCTGCCACGCACCTGGGATGCGCGGCTCGCGCGCTCGCTTGTCCGACCGCTCGTCGATACGCCGGTCACCCCGAATCACCTGACTACCCTTCGTCTGCTGATCGGCCTCGCCGGTGCCTGGTGCCTTGCGCACGGCGGCTTCGGCTGGAGCAATGCCGGCGCGTTCCTGATCGTGCTGTCGAACTTCGTCGACCACACCGACGGCGAACTCGCGCGCATCAGCGGCAAGTCCAGCAAGATCGGTCATTTTTACGATCTCGCGGCCGATGCGCTCGTCACGGTCGCGCTGTTCGTCAGCATGGGGCTCGGCATCGTCGCCCAGGGCGGCCAGATGGCCGCGTCGCCGGTGCTGCTGGGCGCGGTGGCCGGTGCGGCCGTCGCGCTGATCTTCTTCCTGCGCATGCGGATCGAATCGATCGCCGGCAAGGCCGGCACCAAGCAGGCGTTCGCAGGCGGCTTCGAAACCGAAGACGTGCTGTACCTGCTGCCGATCGTGACGCTCGTCGACGGCGTCGAGCCGTTCCTGCTCGCGGCATCGATCGGTGCCCCGCTGTTCGCCGCATGGGTCGTGATCGACTGGTGGCGCATCGTCCGCCGTGGCAACGCTCCGCGGAATTCAACCGAAATCCAGGCTTCCAAATGACTCCTAGCACGCGCGACGACTCCGTGCTGAGCCCGGCACGCCCCGCGCCCGTGCGCGCGGCCGCAGCCGACCCCGATCGCACCGTGGCCGACCGCGTCGGCCGGCTCGACCTCGACCGCCTGCGCGGCGACTACACGCGCCAGGGCTCGTTCCTGTACCTCGACACGTTCCTGCCCGCCGACGCGCACGCGAAACTCGCGAGCGCCGCCCGCGCGATGCAGGCCGGCCTGAACCGCAATTACCTGCCCGGCCACAAGCAGGGCGGCAGCGTGAGCCGTCATACGATCGACGAGCAGGCGCCGTACATCGCCGAGCTCTATCGCTCGAAGGCGCTGATCGGCTTCCTCGAGAAAGTCACGGGCGACAAGCTGATGCTGTCGCCGGACGACGATCCGCACGCGTACGCGCTGTATTACTACACAAAGCCCGGCGACCACATCGGCTGGCATTACGACACGTCGTACTACGATGGCCGTCGCTACACGCTGCTGATCGGCGTGATCGACGAATCGTCGTGCCGGCTCGACTACGAGCTGCACACGCGCAACCCGGACGTCGCCGACGAACCGGGCTCGGTGCAGATCGCCGACGGCGGCATCGTGCTGTTCGACGGCGACAAGCTGCGTCACCGCATCACGCCGCTCGGCCAGAACGAGATGCGCGTGTCGCTCACGTTCGAATACGTGACGAACCCCGGCATGCGGCCGTGGAAGCGCTTCATCTCGAACATGAAGGACGCGATCGCGTATTTCGGTTTCCGCCAGGTGTTCAAGCAACTGGCGACGCGACGCACGACCGGGTCATGACGCGCGCGGGCCTCATCCTGCTGTCCCTCGGGACCGCACTCTTCATCGCACTCCTTGCCTGGCAGGGCATCGGCGCGGTCGCGTCCACGTTCCTCGCGGCCGGCTGGGGTCTCGCGCTCGTCGCGGCGTTCCATGTCGTGCCGCTCGTGATCGATGCGACGGCGATCTCCGCCATGTTCCGCCGCGGGCAGCCCGGTGCCGATCTCGGCAACGCGCTGCGCGCGCGCTGGGTCGGCGAATCGGTCAACAGCCTGCTGCCCGCCGGGCAGATCGGCGGCCCCGTGCTGATGGTGCGCCACCTCGCGCAGCGCGGCACGCGAATGGCCGACGCGGCGGCGGCCGTGACCGTCAGCACGACGATGCAGGCGCTTGCCCAAATGGCCTTCGCGTTGATCGGCGTCGCCGCATTCAGCCTGTATGCGACGCACGAGTCGGTCGCGCACCTGCGCACGCCCGCGCTGATCGCGACCGGCGTGCTCGGCGCGCTTGCGTTGCTGTTCTACGCGGCGCAGCGGCGCGGGCTGTTCGGCCGCGGCCTGCGCCTCGCGTCGAAGCTGCTCGGCCCGCGCGACTGGTCGTCGCTGGCCACGCGCGCCGATGCGATCGACGACGCGGTCGGCGCGCTGTACCGCGATCGCGCGAAGGTCGCGAAGACGTTCGCGCTGAGCCTCGTCGGCTGGATCGTCGGCACCGCGGAAGTGTGGCTCGCCCTGCACTTCCTCGGGCACCCGGTGAGCTGGCTCGACGCGCTGCTGCTGGAAAGCGTCGGCCAGGCGATCCGCGGCGCGGCCTTCGCGATCCCCGGCTCGCTCGGTGCGCAGGAAGGCGGCTACCTGCTGCTCGCCCCGCTGGTCGGACTGCCGCCCGACGCGGCGCTCGCGCTGTCGCTCGCGAAGCGCGCGCGTGAACTCGCGCTCGGCCTGCCCGGGCTGCTCTATCTGCATTTCAGTGAAAGAAACTGGCAGCGGCGCCGTGCGCCGCAGCCGCTCGCCGACTGATCGTTCAGATCGCCGGCTTTTTGGTTGGAGAACCCATGCGAGCCATCATTCTTGCGGCAGGCCTCGGCTTGCGCCTGCAACAACCGCCCGAAGCGCAGTTCCCGAAGTGCCTGCTGCGCTTCGACGACGTGTCGCTGCTCGAGCGCCATCTGCGCGTACTCGACGCCGCGGGCGTCGACGAGATCGTGCTCGGGCTCGGCTTTCAGCACGAGAAGGTCGAGCAGGAACTGAAGCGCCTCGGCCGCCAGGCCGAGATCGTGATCAACGACCGCTACGACCTCGGCAGCGTGCTGACCGTGCATACCGTCGCCGATGCGATGACGCGCGGCGGCGACGTGCTGCTGATGGACGCGGACGTGCTGTACGACGAGAACATCCTGCATGCGCTGGTGGCCGATGCCGACCAGGCGGTCGACCGCCTGCTGATCGACCGCGACTTCGAGGCCGGCGACGAGCCCGTCAAGCTGTGCCTGAAGAACGGCGTGCCGGTCGAACTGCGCAAGCAGCTCGCGGTCGACCTCGACTACGACACGATCGGCGAATCGGTCGGCTTCTTCCGCTTCACCGAAGGCACCGCCCGCCGCCTCGCGACGATCGTCGCGGGCTACGTCGACAGCGGCCGCGCGAACCTGCCGCACGAGGAAGCCGTGCGCGACCTGCTGCTCGAAGGCGGCCATTCGTTCGACGTGGCCGACGTCACCGGCTCGCCGTGGATCGAGATCGACTTCCCGAACGACGTCGCCCGCGCGACCCAAGACATCCTCCCCCTGATTCAACGCACGACCGCAGGAGCCGCACGATGAACGCACGCGAACCCAACTTCACCGAATCGCGCAGCGCGCGCCTGCGCCGCATGCTCGTCAGCAGCGACCTCGAATTCCTGATGGAAGCGCACAACGGCCTGTCCGCGCGCATCGTCCGCGAAGCCGGCTTCAAGGGGATCTGGGCGTCGGGCCTCGCGATCTCCGCGCAGTTCGGCGTGCGCGACAACAACGAAGCGAGCTGGACGCAGGTCGTCGACGTGCTCGAATTCATGGCCGACGCGAGCGATCTGCCGATCCTGCTCGACGGCGACACCGGCTACGGCAACTTCAACAACGTGCGCCGCCTCGTGAAGAAGCTCGAACAGCGCGGCATCGCGGGCGTGTGCATCGAGGACAAGCAGTTCCCGAAGACGAACAGCTTCATCGGCGGCGAGCGCCAGCCGCTCGCGGAAATCGACGAGTTCTGCGGCAAGATCAAGGCCGGCAAGGATTCGCAGACCGATCCCGACTTCTCGATCGTCGCGCGCGTCGAGGCGCTGATCGCCGGCTGGGGTATGGACGAGGCGCTGCGCCGCGCGAACGCGTATGCGGAAGCCGGCGCCGACGCGATCCTGATCCACAGCAAGCTGTCGCGCCCGGACGAGATCCTGCAGTTCGCGCGCGAATGGAGCGGCAAGGCGCCGCTCGTGATCGTGCCGACCAAGTACTACAGCACGCCGACCGACGTGTTCCGCCAGGCCGGCATCAGCACCGTGATCTGGGCGAATCATCTGATCCGCGCGTCGGCATCCGCGATGCAGGCGACCGCGCGCGAGATCCACGAAAGCGAAACGCTGATCAACGTCGAGGACCGCGTGGCATCGGTCAACGAGATCTTCCGCCTGCAGGACGCCGACGAGTACTCGGCGGCCGAGCGTATCTACCTGTCGTCGTCGTCGCGCGCGTCGAATGCCGCGATCGTGCTCGCCGCGAGCCGCGGCAAGGGCCTCGAAGCCGTGACCGAAGACAAGCCGAAGGTCATGCTGCCGGTCGCCGGCAAGCCGCTGCTGCGCTGGCTCGTCGACGGCTTCAAGACGCACGGCGTGAACGACATCACCGTGGTTGGCGGCTATCGCGCCGATGCGATCGATACGTCGGGCATCAAGCTCGTCGTCAACGAGCGCCACGCGCAGACCGGCGAGCTCGCGTCGCTCGCCTGCGCGGCCGAACGCCTGACGGGCGACACCGTGATCTCGTACGGCGACCTGCTGTTCCGCAGCTACATCGTGCGCGACCTCGCGGAGAGCGAGGCCGAGTTCAGCGTGGTGGTCGATTCGTCGCTCACCGAGACCAATCAGAGCGTGCGCGACTTCGCCCTCTGCTCGGCCGCCGACGATCGCGGCCTGTTCGGCCAGAAGACCTACCTGCAGCGCGTGTCGAGCGACGTTGCCGCGGGCACGCCGCACGGCCGCTGGATCGGCCTGCTGAACGTGCGCGGCGCCGGTGTCGAGCGCCTGAAGGCGATGCTCGCGACGCTGCAGGCGCGCCCTGATTTCGACACGCTCGACATTCCGTCGCTGCTCAACGAACTGATCGCCGCCGGCGAGAAGATTGAGGTGCAGTACGTGCACGGCCACTGGCGCGGGGTCAACGACCTCGAGGACTTCCGCCGCGCGGGCGACTTCGCGCACGGCCAGACGCCGCTGTCCGAACCGGGCGCCGGCAACGGGGGCGCGCAATGATCGAAGCGGCCCAGTTCGTCGAGGCCGCGCGCGAACGCGGCTTCGACTGGTACGCGGGCGTGCCCTGCTCGTACCTGACGCCGTTCATCAACTACGTGCTGCAGGACCCGACGCTGAACTACGTGTCGGCCGCGAACGAAGGCGACGCGGTCGCGCTGATCGCGGGCGCGACGCTCGGCGGCAAGCGCGGGATCGCGATGATGCAGAACTCGGGGCTCGGCAACGCGGTGAGCCCGCTCACGTCGCTGACCTGGACGTTCCGCCTGCCGCAGCTGCTGATCGTCACGTGGCGCGGCCAGCCGGGCGTCGCCGACGAGCCGCAGCATGCGCTGATGGGCCCGATCACGCCCGCGATGCTCGACACGATGGAGATTCCGTGGGAGACGTTCCCGACCGACCCCGAACAGGTCGGCCCGGCACTCGACCGCGCGATCGCGCACATGGACGCGACGGGCCGCCCGTACGCGCTCGTGATGCAGAAAGGCAGCGTCGCGCCGTATGAACTGAAGGCGAACCCGGCCGCCAAGCCGCGCGCGCATGTCGCCGCGCAATCGTCGTCGCGCGCCGTGTCGGCCGATGCATGGCCGACCCGTCACGACGCGCTGCGGCGCGTGATCGCGCACACGCCGGTCGATTCGACCGTCGTGCTCGCGTCGACCGGCTTCTGCGGCCGCGAACTCTACGCGCTCGACGATCGCCCGAACCAGCTGTACATGGTCGGCTCGATGGGCTGCGTGACGCCGCTCGCGCTCGGCCTCGCGCTCGCGCGCCCCGACCTGCGCGTGGTCGCCGTCGACGGCGACGGCGCCGCGCTGATGCGCATGGGCGTGTTCGCGACGCTCGGCACCTACGGCCCGGCCAACCTCACGCACGTGCTGCTCGACAACGGCGCGCACGAATCGACGGGCGGCCAGGCAACCGTGTCGCAGCATGTGTCGTTCGCAGGCGTCGCGGCCGCATGCGGTTATGCGTCGGCGCTCGAAGGCGACACGCTCGACGTGCTCGATGCGACGCTGGCCGCATCGGGCGACGGCGCCCAGTTCGTGCGCGTCGCGATCCGCACGGGCGTGCCCGACGGCCTGCCCCGCCCGACCGTCACGCCGGTCGAGGTCAAGACCCGTCTGATGCGGCACATCGGCGCCACGCAGACCGAAGCACACGTTGAAGGAGCCCATTGATGCTGCTGCTGAACCCCGGCCCGGTCACGCTCACCGAGCGCGTGCGCCGCAGCCTGCTGCAACCCGATCTGTGCCACCGCGAAAGCGAATTCTTCGATCTGCAGGATGAGGCGCGTGCGCGCCTCGTCGCCGCGTACGAACTCGACCCGGCCGAATGGACGGCCGTGCTGATGACGGGCTCGGGCACGGCGGCCGTCGAAAGCATGATCGCGGCGCTCGTGCCGCAGGACGGCAAGCTGCTCGTGATCGAGAACGGCGTGTACGGCGAGCGGATCACGCAGATCGCGACGCAGTACGGCATCGCGCACGACGTGCTGAAGCATGAATGGATGCAGGCCCCGGATCCCGCGCAGATTGCCGCGCGCCTCGACGCGGGCGGCTACACGCACGTCGCGGTGATCCATCACGAAACGACGACGGGCCGCCTGAACGACCTCGGCGCGATCGCGGAAGTCTGCCGCGCGCGCGGCGTGAAGATGCTCGTCGACGGCGTCAGCAGCTTCGGCGCGGAAGCGATCGACTTCGCCGGTGGCGACATCGATGCGGTTGCCGCGACCGCGAACAAGTGCCTGCACGGGGTGCCTGGCGCGGCGTTCGTGATCGTGCGACGCCGCGCGCTCGCGAAGGCTGCAAGCCGTACTTACTATCTCGATCTCGGCCGTCTCGCGAAGCTGCAGGATCAGCGGAACACGCCGTTTACGCCGTCCGTGCATGCGTACTATGCGCTCGTCGAGGCGCTGCGCGAATTTGATGAAGCCGGCGGCTGGCGTGCGCGCCATGCGCATTACAAGGCGCTCGCCGATCAGGCGCAGGCCGGGCTCGCTGCGCGCGGGATGCCGCTGGTGCTGCCGGAAGGCGCGTCGTCGGTCGTGCTGCGCGCGTATCGGCTGCCGCAAGGCGTCACGTACGAAGCGCTGCACGACGGGCTGAAGGCGCGCGGCTTCGTGATTTACGCGGGGCAAGGCGGGCTGTCGAAGGAACTGTTCCGGATCTCGACGATGGGCGCGATTCAGGCGGCTGACGTCGAGCGGTTGCTGGAAGGGTTTACGGCGCTGACGCGTTAAACGGCCGCCCTTTCTCGTCGATCGAAGGCCCGCAAGGGCCTTTTTTCTGGTTCGAGGAATTCCACGGGTGTCGTGCGTCGACCCATCTCGGTCGTACGACGCCGGCCGCTTCCAAAGCACCGCCCCCTCCCGTCGAAAGGAGGGCGAGGACGCCAAACGGCCAGCACCGATGCAACCCTTTGTCATTGGTGCAGGAACTCCAGCACCATCCGGTTGAATCGCTCCGCGTGCTCCCATTGCGCCCAGTGCCCGCAGCGCCCGAACACGGTCAGATCGGCGTTCGGCATCCCCCAAACGAGCCGCAGCCCGACATCCATGGGCACGAAACGGTCATCGCGTCCCCAGATCACGAGCGCCGGCGCCTGAATCTCGTTCAGTCGGTGACCGTAGTCCGGAAACTGCTTCGGATTGGCCGCCAGACTCTTCACGAAATTCTCGAGATGATCGCGCCGCGCGAGCATATTATCGAGCCGCGTCTGCATCAGCTCTTCGGTCATCGTGCTCGCGTCGTAGACGAACACATTGAGCATCTTCTTCAGGTTCTCGAGCGTCGGGGCGCGATACAACCCTTGCAGCAGCTTGATGCCTTCGGTCGGCATCGGCACAAACTGGCTCGGACCGCCCGTGCCGCCGCCCATCAGCACCAGCTTGCCGACGCGCTCGGGATACGACAGCGCGAAGGCCACCGCGCTATGCCCGCCCATCGAGTTGCCGACGAGATGCGCGCGCTCGACGCCGAGCGCATCCAGCACGCCCTTCAGCACGCGCGCGTTGAGGTCGGAGCGAGAGCCGGTACAGACGATCGAGTCGCTCTTGCCCCAGCCGGGACAGTCGACGAGGATCACGCGATAACCCGCATTCGCGAACGCGTCCACATTGCGATGGAAGTTCGCCCAGCCGCTCGCGCCCGGACCGGAGCCGTGCAGCAGAACGAGCGCTTGCCCGCCCGCGCCGGTGTCGTTGTAGTGCACACGCAGTTCCCTGCCGCCCTCCATCACGTTCATGTACTTGCTGGTCGCGGCTTCGGTATGAATCACGGTGTCAGTCATGTCGATGTCCTTCGTCAGATCGATTCGGTTCCAAGGGTGTGCGAGCCGTTGGTCGACTCGCGCGGAGATTTCGCGACCACGGTGAGCGCACCGAGCGCCGCGATCACGATGAGCGGAATGCTCGAGATCACGAGCATCGACGCGCTCTGGCCTAACGCCAGCAGTTGCCCGGCGATCAGCGGGCCGACCATCGATCCCACCCGGCCAACGGCCACCGCCGCGCCGACACCCGTGCCGCGCACGCGCGTCGGATACGTTGCACCGGCGAGCGCATACAGCACCGACTGCGTGCCGACGAGAAACAGCCCCGCCAGCAGGCCGCCCCATGCCATCGACACGCTGCCCGTCGCGCTGGCGAGCGCCAGTAACGCAGTCGCGATGCCCGTGTACATGCCGACCACGACCGGCCGCTTGCCAATGCGATCCATCAACCCCGCGATCACGATTGCGCCGACACCACCGCCGATGTTGAACATCATCTGCACGATGCTCGCCTGTACCGGCGTGAGGCCGCGCGAGAGCACCATCGATGGCAGCCAGTTCATCAGGAAGTACAGCACGATCAGCGTCCCCAGATAGCTGATCCACAGCGAGAGGGTGGTCGCCGCGCGCCCGTCACTGAAGAGCGCGCGCACGATGCCGTCCTTCGACTCGCGGGTCGCGCCCCGGCTTGCCGCGACGAAGTACGTCGACTCCTTCAGGAAAATCGCCAGCAGCGGCAAGGTCAGCAGCGGCCCGATCCCGCCGACATAGAAGATGTGCCGCCAGCCCTCGGCGCCCGGGCTGACAATACCGATCACTGCCGCGAGCGCCGCACCGAACGGCATGCCGCAGTACATCGCACCGACCGCCGTGCTGCGTCGCCCGGGCGCCGCCGCTTCCGCGCACAGCGCGATCAGGTTCGGCATCGCGGCGCCCAGGCCGAGGCCCGTGAGAAAACGCGCGATGAGCAGGCTCTGCAGATCCCACACCTGAGTCGTTGCAATCGAAAATATCCCGAACAGCGCGACCGACATCATCAGCACGCGCTTGCGGCCAATGCGATCCGCGAGCCTGCCGCCAATCGCCGCACCCGGCAACAGGCCGAGCGCGCCGATGCCGAATGCCCAGCCGAGCTGCGCGACGGCGAGATGGAACTCGTGTGCCATGCGCGGCGCGGCGACGCCGGTGGATTGCAGGTCGAGACCCTCGAGGAGGGCAACCGCGAGGCACAGCCCGATGGTGATGGCGCCGCCGGCGCGCGGGGGAGAAGCCGTTGACGTTTTCATTGATGTCTCCAGGTTGAACGATGCGGCGCTCTTCACGGCGCCTGGCATACGTGTGTGGTTCAGGCGCTGGCTTCGCGCTTCTTCAGATCGAGCGCAACGTCGACGATCATGTCTTCCTGACCGCCCACCATGCGTCGTTTGCCCAGTTCGACGAGAATGTCGACCGCTTTCAGGCCGTACTTCTTCGCCGCGATTTCGGCATGCCGCAGGAAGCTCGAATACACGCCCGCATAGCCGAGCGCGAGCGTTTCGCGGTCCACGCGCACCGGCCGGTCCTGCAACGGGCGCACGAGATCGTCGGCCGCGTCGAGCAGGCGATATAGATCGGTGCCGTGATGCCAGCCAAGGCGCTCGGCCGCCGCGACGAACACTTCGAGCGGGGCATTGCCCGCGCCCGCCCCCATGCCCGCCAGACTCGCATCGATGCGGTCGCAGCCCTCCTCGACCGCAACGATCGAGTTGGCCACGCCGAGGCTCAGGTTGTGATGGGCATGCATGCCCGTGTGGGTCTCGGGTCGAAGCACGGCCTTGAGCGCCTTGAAGCGCGCACGAATGTCGTGCATGTTCATCGCGCCGCCCGAATCGACCACGTACACGCAGGTCGCGCCATAGCTTTCCATCTTCCTCGCCTCGATCGCGAGGTGGTCAGGCGTGGTCATGTGGCTCATCATCAGAAAGCCGACGGTGTCCATGCCGAGGCTGCGCGCATACTCGATGTGCTGCTTCGAAATGTCCGCTTCCGTGCAATGGGTCGCGACACGGACGACACGCGCGCCCGCGTCGTACGCGGCCTTCAGGTCGTGAATCGTGCCGATGCCAGGCAGCAGCAGTGTCGCGATTTTCGCGTGCTTGACCACATCGGCCACCGCCTCGATCCATTCCAGATCACTGTGCGCGCCGAAGCCGTAGTTGAAGCTCGAACCCTGCAGGCCGTCACCGTGTGCGACCTCGATGCTGTCGACCTTCGCCTCGTCCAGCGCGCGGGCAATGTCCTGCACGTTCCGAATCGAATACTGATGACGGATCGCGTGCATGCCGTCGCGCAGCGTCACGTCGGAGATATAGAGTTTCTTGTCCATGATCGGGTGCTCCCTGCTTCAGGCGTTCACAACCGACGCGGCCATGCGTTCGGCCGTTGCCAGCGCGGCGGAAGTCATGATGTCGAGATTGCCCGCATAGGCCGGCAGATAATGGGCCGCGCCTTCCACTTCGACGAAGATCGAGGTCTTCAGTCCGCTGAAATGGCCGAGTCCGGGAATATGCAACGGCGCGTCGGAGGGGATGTCGTCGAACTGCACGGACTGCTTCAGGCGATAGCCGGGCACATAGGACTGGATGGCAGCGGCCATCTCGCCAACCGACGTTTCGATCAGCGCCCGGTCTGCCGCCTCGGACAGCACATAGACCGTGTCGCGCATCATCAGCGGAGGCTCGGCCGGGTTGAGCACGATGATCGCCTTGCCCTTGCCGGCGCGGCCGACCGCTTCGATCGCCTTCGACGTCGTCTCCGTGAACTCGTCGATGTTGGCGCGTGTGCCGGGTCCTGCCGACTTGCTGCTGATCGATGCGACGATCTCCGCGTAATGCACCCTTGCGACCCGCGACACGGCGGCGACCATTGGAATCGTCGCCTGTCCGCCGCACGTGACCATGTTCACGTTCGGCGCATCGAGATGCGCGTCGAGGTTCACCACCGGTACGCAGTACGGGCCGATGGCGGCGGGCGTCAGGTCGATCACGCGAATGCCGGGCTTGAGCGCGCGCAGGAACGCGTCGTTCTTCACATGCGCGCCGGCCGACGTCGCATCGAACACGAAGTCGATCTCGTCGAACACGGGCAGGCGCGCCAGCCCTTCCACGCCGTCATGCGTCGTCGCCACCCCGAGCCTTGCGGCGCGCGCGAGGCCGTCCGAGGCAGGATCGATGCCGACCATCGCCGCGACTTCGAGATGCCTGCTGCGGCGCATGATCTTGATCATCAGGTCGGTGCCGATGTTGCCGGATCCGATGATCGCGGCTTTGCACCTGGTGTTCTCTGTTGCCATGGGAATGTCTCCGTCCGTCATTCGCTGAAACTGGCGCGCACACTGCCGAGCCCTTCGATATGCGCCGTATAAGTGCCGGCCGCCTTCACCGCGACCATCGGGCCAAGCGCGCCCGTCAGCACGATGTCGCCCGCGCGCAGCGGCGTGCCGAGTCGAACCATCCGGTCCGCGAGCCACGCCGCCGCATTCAGCGGATTGCCGAGGCACGCGCCGCCATTGCCGCGTGACAGGACTTCGCCGTCCTGCGTGAGCGTCATTGCACAAGCGGTCAGCTCGATATCGCGCAGCAGGACCGGGCGGCTGCCGAGCACGAACAGCGCGCTCGACGCGTTGTCCGCGACGGTGTCGAAAAACCGGATGTCCCAGTCGCGGATGCGACTGTCGACCACCTCGATCGCGGCCACCGCATACGCGGTCGCTGAAATCAGATCCGCGTAGGTGTGTTTTTCGGCGGTCAGGTCGCGTTCGAGCACGAGCGCGATCTCCGCTTCGACCTTCGGCTGAATCAACGAGGCGAGCGGCATCGGCTGGCTGTCGCCGTACGCCATCGACGCGAACAACGCGCCGAAGTCGGGCTGATCGACGCCAAGCTGCTTCTGCACCGCGGGCGAAGTCAGGCCGATCTTCCTGCCGACGACGCGCTCGCCGTTCGCCGCGCGCAAGTCGTTGTTGATCTGCTGGATCGCGTAGGCGAGTGTCGCGTCGCCTTCGGGACACGTCTCGCGCAGCGGCGCGATCGTCCGGCGCGAGGCCTGCGCTTCACGCAGGCGCGCGGCCATCGAAAGCATGCTGTTGTCATCCGACATGGTTCTATCTCCTGGAAAGGGCCTGTTCTCGCGCGTGCATCGCGCCGAAGCCGGCGATCCATTCCGGAATCGCGCGGTAGTAATCGATCGAAGCCGCATACGGACCGCTCGCCGCAAGCGCACTGAATGCGGCGACCCACGTGCGAATCTCGTGCGCGGACTTGCCTGCATCGCGCGTGATCGCTTCGTTCGTGAGGCCATCGGCTGCGGTGAGTTCACCGCGTTCGAGCCATTCGAGAAACATGTGGTCCCATGCGGGATTGAGCGGATGCAGGCGGCTGTCGCCCGCTGCGAATGCCTTGGCCGCCGCGACGGTACGGGATTGCCGCGCATCGCGCGACGCCGGTGACGGGTTGCGCCCAGCGATCAGCCGTTCCGCGACGATATCGTCCGCGCCCGCGATTTCCGGCACCGGCGGCTCATGCGAAATGCCGCCCGAGCCGATCAGCAACACGCGCCGGTTCATGCGCGCGACGGTACGGCCGATCGCATCGCCGAGCAGTCGCGCGCGGCGGCACGACGCCATCGGCGGCGCGACCGAGTTGATGAAAACGGGCACCACGGGATAGCGGTCGATGCCGCCCGTGAGTACCTCGAGTGCCTGCGCGCAGCCGTGATCGACCTGCATGCGATACGACACGGCTACGTCGATATCGCTCGCGAGCGTCGCATCGGCAAGCGCGAGCGCCACATCGCGGTCGACGGGCAACGGGCCGGCCGCGCTGCCGAAATCGCCGATGGCCGTCGCGCTCACGCCGATGCAGAACTGCGGCATCACGTCGTAGAAAAATCCGTTGTAGTGGTCAGGCGCGAACACGATCACCAACTCCGGATCGAACGCGTCGACCCGCTCGCGCGCCGCGCGCTGCACCTGCTCGACTTCCGCGACGACCGCCGGCGCCGGATCGAAGTAGCCGTGCAGCGGCGAGTGCGACATGCATTCGAGATGGATCGGCATTTCAGGCCCCTACCAGATCGGCGGCATGCGGGAACGTCGCGTCGTTGATCGTCGCGCCCGTCGTCGCGGCAAGCGACAGCCTTTGCGCAAGCTGCGACACGCAACCCGATACGCTTTGCGGCGAGCACATGCCGGCCACGAAGCGGTCGGGCCGCAACAGCACGACCGATTCCGGCACGCGCGCGAACCAGTCGCGCAGGCGCGAATCGACATCGCCAATGGCGATCACGTCTTCGGGCACGTCATCGTGGAACGCGAGCTGCGGGTCGGGCTTGGCGATCACGAAACACCCCCCGAGCGCGGTCCAGATGCGGCGCGCCTCGGGCGTCAGGCCGAACGTCGGGTCCGAGCCCCATCCCACGATCGCGAAGCGGTTGCCGATCGCATCGTCGAGCCGGACGATGCTGCCATCCACGCGACGCACGCGCGGCTGGATGAACATGCGGCCCACGGGGGTGCCAGCCTGCGCATCGCGGCCATGCACCATCCGCCCGATCAGCGATTCACGTTTCTCGCTCATCAGACCGACCAGCCGCCCGAACGCGCCGTGTCCGCGCTTCGCGATCATGCGCGCGAGCAGCCCTTCGGACCGCGCGCGGCGCGCCAGCAGCACGACACCTTCTTCATAGCGCGGCATCGGCTTGAAGCGCATCTCGACGAAATAGCGCTGCATGGCGGGCAGCACATCGAAGCAGCGCACGAACGCGTCACGCACTTTCGATCCGACGAAGCTCGTCGGCGCGAAGATATCGCCCGCGACTTCCGAGAGGTGGATCATCGAGCGTGCATGGGCGCGCCGCTCCATCGTGTAGGTATCGAGCAGCGTGTCGCGCGCGGTGCCTTTCACGACCATCGCAAGCTTCCAGCCGAGATTGCTCGCGTCGCGAATGCCGCTGTTGTAGCCCTGCCCCTGCCACACCGGCATGATGTGCGCGGCGTCTCCCGCGAGCAGGATGCGCTTGACGCGGAACGTGCTCGCGAGCCGCGCGTTGTGCGTATAGACCCGCTGACGAATGTAGTCGACCTTGTCGGGGTCGTCGACCACCCCGCGCACCAACGCCGCCATGTTCTCCGGCTTCGACAGTTCCTCCTCCGTCTCGCCCGGCATCACCATGAATTCGAAGCGCCGGATCCCGTGCGGCAGCGCCGCCGACACGTACGGACGCCGCGCGTCGCAATGCAGATAGACATGCGGAGAGCCGATCGGGTCGTTGCGCACGTCGATCACGATCCATTGATTCGGCTTCGTGCGGCCTTCGAACGGCACGTCGAGCGTGCGACGCACGAAACTGTTGCCGCCGTCCGCGCCGACCATGTATGCGGCGCGGATCGTCGTCTTTGCACCGTGCGCGTCTGTCGCCTCTATGGTCACACCGCACTCGTCCTGCGCGAAGCTGTCGACGCCGTGGCCAAGCAGCGTCGACACATTCTCGAAACGCTCGAGACCGCCGTACAGAATCCGATCGGCGAGCGGCTGGATGAACGCATTGCGGCGCGGCCAGCCGAACTCGTCGGTGCGCGGCTCGATCGACGCGAAGCACTTCCCTTTCAGCGTGAAGCGCATCCAGTGATTCGGCGTGGTGTGCGGAAGCAGTTCGTCGACCAGGCCGACCGACTGGAATACGCGCAGCGCTTCGTCGTCGAGGCCGATCGCCCGCGGATAGTCGATGATCTGCGCGAGCTTCTCGATGAGGACGACGCGCACGCCCTGCAGGCCGAGCAGGTTCGCGATCATCAGGCCGACCGGGCCCGCGCCGATGATGGCGACATCGGCGTCGATCGAACGATGTGTCGTTTCGTGAGGATGAGCGCGGCCGTTGCCGGCCGCCGGTTCAAAGGCGGGGCGCATGCTTGTCTCCTGACTGGGCTTGTCCGATGTGCTGAACCGACGAAGCGCCTGGCGCTCGATCGTTCAACTTATGCACGCAGTTTATGGAGGGCGGAAAACACCCTCAACAAAATCTCCGGAATGTGCATAGAATGCACATGATTGATTTCAATGGGATTTTTACGTGACAACCTACACGAACGTGCGCGGACTGGCGCGCGGCCTCCAGGTGCTGCGGACGCTGAATGCGATGGAAGACGGGCGTGCAACGAGCCAGCAGATCGCCGATCTGACCGGCCTGCATCGCACCACGGTGCGCCGCCTGCTCGAAACCTTGATGGAGGAAGGATTCGTGCGCCGCAGCACGTCCGACGACAGTTTCCGCCTGACGCTCGCCGTACGTTCCTTGAGCGAGGGCTTCACCGATACCGAGCGCATCGCCACCGTGGCGCCGCCGATCATGGGGCAGCTCCTGCAGCGCGTCGCGTGGCCATCCGATCTGACCACACCCGACGGCGACGCAATGATCATCCGCGAGACGACACATCGCTTCAGCCGGCTGTCGTTTCATCGCTCGATGGTCGGGCGGCGTTTGCCTATCTTGCTGACCGCGGCTGGCCGGGCCTACTTCGCGATGTGCCCCGACGAGGAGCGCGAGGATATTCTGGAACTGTTGCGCTCCGGTGCCGGCGGTGAAGAGCAACAGGCGTTCGCGAAAAACGATGCGCTCGTGCGCAAGCTGATCCGACGGGTGCGCGAGGACGGTTTCGGATCGAATCACGGCGACTGGACCGCGCAGGCGAAAATCGGTGCGGTGGCGGTCGCGATCAGCGCGGACGAACGCGTGATCGCCAGCCTCAATGTCGTCTTCCTGTCACGCGCCGTCAGTCTCCAGGATGCCACTCGCCGCTATGTGCCCGAGCTGCAAAAAGCAGCAGCGGATATTGCCGAAGCATTGCGACAGGAACCCGCGGCTCGTTCCCGCGCATCAACGTAGTCTCCCAGACAGGCTGAATGGCATGAACGGACGCGCGAATGACGATGTGCCGACCGCGACGGGCGGCCGAGCATGGCTGACAATCGACGCTCTCCCCCGCGCACCCGAATGAGCTTGGAAGAACCCGTTTTTTCATCGAGACCATGAGAATCCATCACTTCGTTCCCTTGCTGGCGCTCGCCGCCGTACCCACCGCCCACGCCGCCGACAGCCAACCTTGCAGCGACGCTGCCGTCACGGCCGTCGCCCGTTGGGCCGGCATCGCGAGCGCACGCATCGCGACGCGCGACGCGAACCGGCTCGTCGTCGCGTCCGCGTGCAAGGTCATGCCGAACGCGCCGGGCACGACGATCGCGGCCGTCGCGTTCGATTCGCTGCCCAAAAGCAAGAATCCGGACGAAAGCGACAAGCTGCAGGTCGTCGCGCTCGTCGAGGGCGACAAGGTCGTCGCGGCCGACAAGTCGGTGGTTCAGGAGGATGCGGCGACCGAGATCGGCGAGAACAGCTATCGCATCGATACGGCGCCGTACCGCCTGTCGCCCGAGGTCCGCGCATTTGGCGTCGTGTTCACGAGCAGCGCGCGCGGGCCGAGCTGTCCGGATGCGGACGCCAGCGAAGAATTGACGCTGTGGGTGCGCGAAGGCAACCGCATCCGCCCGGTGTTCGGCACCAATCTCTACGGCTGGGTCAGCGTCGAAGGTGCGGCGTGCGGTGCCGGCATGGGTGACGCGATCAGCGAGGATGCCCACATGACGATCGCCGTCGAAAAGACCGCCAGCCACGGCTTCGCAGACCTGTCGATCACCGCACGCATCACGAAGAGCCAACGCAAGGACAACGAATACGCCGAGACGGGCAAGCGCACCGCACGCACGATCGTCCGCTACGACGGCAAGTCATACGGCATCGACATGTTCCGAAACTTCTGGTATCCGCCCGCCGCGATGCAGCGCTTCAAGTAACGGCGCGTCAGCCCGCGCCCGCCTACTCCGCCACCTTCGGCCCGATCCCGTCGCCCGACGCGGGCATCCGCAGCGCATCGTCCCGCACACGTCGCGCCTCGCGTGCCGTATAGCGATCCTTCAACCGCAGGAACGGTTTCTCGACGAGGAAGTAGCTGGCCGTCGCGGCCAGCAGCGCCCACACGATGCCGAGCGGAAACGCATGCACGACCGGCAGATCGGGATTCGCGAACGGCTGCTGCCACAGATACAGACTGAACGAGATCGTGCCGATGAACACGACCGGCCGCGCGCGCAGCCAGCGCGCGCACCAGAACTCGCCGCGGAAATTCAGCACGACGATCACGATCGCGATCAACGCGGCTTCGAGCGTCACGCCGTAAGTCGCGTTCCAGAAGCCGCCGAGCCGGTGTTCGGCGAGCGGCATGCCGAGCAGCACGACGATGACGATCGCCGTCACGATGCGCGCCTCGCCTCGCCACGCGCCGATCCACGCTTCGAGCCGTTCCCGGTTGAGCGACGCATAACACCCGATCAGGATCGGATCGACGCCGGTGTGAAGCATCATCCCGAGTTGCCCGCGCAGCGCCGGTGCAACGAAATACGTGACGGCGCGCACCAGCGGCACGATCAGGATCAACGCGGCCAGCCAGCGCGTGCCGGCACGGCGCATGCCGAACCCGAACAGCAGCGGCCAGAACCAGTAGAACTGCTCTTCGAGCGCGAGCGACCAGAAATGACCGAGATACCACGCGCCGTCCGGATGCAGCGCGTTGTCGCCGGTCAGCCCGAACCACGCCGAGTAATTCCACAGATGCAGCGCCGCATACAGCCACTGCCGGCGATCGACGTCGAACCAGCCGGCGAACGCGACGACCGCAACGGCCGCGAGATAGACGTAGCAGGCCGGCCAGATCCGCAGCGCGCGACGCACGTAGAACGACGTCAACGCAATGCCGCCGGTGCGCGCGAACTCGGCGCGCAGCACGTTGGTGATCAGGAAACCGCTCAGGACGAAGAAGATCAGGACCCCGAGCCGGCCGTCGGCAATCAGCCGCAACGGCGCATACCAGCCCGTGTAGCCGCCCGGCAGCACATGTTCGGCGTGCCCGACCACCACCATCGCGACCGCGACGGCGCGCAACCCGGTCAACTGCGTGACGCGATGGTTCATCGGCTCGTTTCCGTTGGCACGGGTTAGAAACAGGAGATGACCGGCGCGCCGACTGGCATGCCGATATGCCGCCGGGATTTTGTATGAAAAATATCGGAATGAAATTGCTTCAAAAATCGCCGCGCCGCCAGCTGCGGCCGCACACGTCCGAACGAGCCGGCGCCCGGCGTGGCGAATGGGCATAATGACAAGCCTTGCCCGGCGACGACCGGACCGATGCCCACGCAACGTTTTTGCGGCGCAGCAACATCCGAAGTACCGCCCCCGCACGGATACCGGCCCGCACTCGTCCGCCTCCAGTCGACCCTCATCCGGAGCCTGCCTGTGTACCCACCGATCGAACCCTACGCCCACGGCCACCTCGACACCGGCGACGGCCATCGCATCTACTGGGAGCGCTGCGGCAACCCGGCCGGCAAGCCCGCCGTGTTCCTGCACGGCGGCCCCGGCGCCGGCTGCAGCCCCGACCATCGCCGCCTGTTCGACCCCGAGCGCTACGACATCCTGCTGTTCGACCAGCGCGGCTGCGGGCGCTCGACGCCGCATGCGAGCCTCGAGAACAACACGACGTGGCATCTGGTCGCCGATATCGAACGCCTGCGCGAGATGGTCGGCGCCGAGCAATGGCTCGTGTTCGGCGGTTCCTGGGGCAGCGCGCTGGCGATCGCGTACGCGGAAACGCACCCCGAACGCGTGAGCGCGCTGATCGTGCGCGGCATCTTCACGATGCGGCGCGCGGAACTGCTGTGGTACTACCAGGAAGGCGCGTCGTGGCTGTTCCCGGATCTGTGGGAGGACTTCGTTGCGCCGATTCCGGAAGCCGAGCGCGGTGACCTGATGGCCGCCTACCATCGCCGGCTGACCGGCGACGACGAAGCCGCGAAGCTCGAGGCGGCTCGCGCATGGAGCATCTGGGAAGGCCGCACGATCACGCTGCTGCCCGATCCGGCGCTCGCCGCGCACTTCGCGGACGGCCACTACGCGCTCGCGTTCGCGCGAATCGAAAACCACTACTTCGTGAACGAGGGCTTCGTCGAGGAAGGTCAGTTGCTGCGCGACGCGCATCGCCTCGCCGGCATTCCGGGCGTGATCGTGCAGGGCCGCTACGACGTCGCGACGCCAGCACGCACCGCATGGGAACTGTCGAAGGCGTGGCCGGAGGCGACGTTCGAGATCGTGCCCGGCGCCGGGCACGCCTACAACGAGCCGGGGATCCTCGAAGCGTTGATCGCGGCGACGGACCGGTTCGCCGCGTAGTCCATAGGGTGCAACGCATCGCAGTGCGTGCTGCGATGCCTGCCGGCACACCTAGGCGCCGCCGCGATCAAAGCGCGGCTTCGACGATCGTCCTGCCGCTGATCGCGCGCTCGACAAGCTGCTCGTCGCCGACCTTGCGAATTGCGTCGTCGAGCAGCCCCTCCGGTTCTTCGGTCGCCACCTTCAGCAGGCCCGACAGGCCGCGCGCGTCGAGCACCACCAGCGTCTCCATCGAATCCGCGCGGCTCACGAGCACGCGGCGGAATGCCGGGCCCGCGCCGAAGCTCGCGCAGAGCGAGATCGTCTCGCCGCCGAGCGTGTAGTCGAAGTGCTTGATCATGGTCTGCCGCCGTTGCAAGGAAATGGCGACGCGCGACGGCGCGGCGCCGTGACGTCGACGCACCCGCGCGTGCCGCCGGCGCGCCGGACCGGGATCCGGACCGTCCGCCAGCATCACCATCCTAGGCGTGCAGTATTAACGAAGACTTAAACGGGAAACCGCCCGCACGGGTGGCCGGCGTTACGGTGCATCGAGCGGCTCGACCGTCACGCCCACCTTCAGCTCCTGATCCGCACCGCCGCCGCGGATCACGCCGCGCAGCGGCGTGACGTCCGCATAGTCGCGACCGACCGACAGCATCACGTAGTCGTCGCCCGGCGCGCGGTCGTTGGTCGGATCGAGCTGCAGCCAGCCGTTGTCCTCGGGCCATGCCGGGTCGTACACCTCGACCCACGCATGCGACGCATCGGCACCGATCAGCCGCGGTTGCCCGGGCGGCGGCTGCGTGAGCAGGTAGCCGCTGACGTAACGCGCGGCCAGCCCGAGCGAGCGCAGCGCGCCGATCATCACGTGCGCGAAATCCTGGCAGACGCCCTTGCGCAACCGCAGCGCATCGAGCGCCGACGTCGTGATGTCGGTGCTGTTCGGTGTATAGGCGAAATCGGCGTGCACGCGCCGCATCAGGTCCCAGGCGGCCTGCACGAGCGGCCGTTGCGGCGTGAAGCTCGCGGCCGCATAAGCGGCGAGCTCGGGATCGCAGGCGACGTGCGGCGACGCGAACAGGAATTCGCTCGCCGCGTCGTAAGGCTGCCCCGCACGAAACCGCAAGCGGTCGCGCACGGCTTCCCATTCGGTCGCCTGCCTTGCGTCGGGATGCGCGATCGCGGGCGGCGGCTCGCCGCGGGCGCCAAGCGACCATACGGGCGGCGTCACGCGCACCGTGCTGCGGCTGCGCACGAGCAGCGCGTCGTGCGGCTGGTTCAGTGCAAACGACGCGCGCGCGTTGCCGAACGCGTCGATCTCCGTGCAGACCGATTCCGGCACGGGCTCGATGTCGAGCGAGAACGACAGCACCTGCTGGCGCGGCGTCACGAGCGGTTGCAGGCGTGCCTGGTGCTGCGCGGATTCGACGCGCGCCGCGTAACGGTATTCGGTGTCGTGCGTGACACGCAGCAACCGGCCGGGCGCCATGGCGGCCGGCGCGGCTGCCGGTCGTGTCTTGCCTGCACCGGACGGCGCCTTCACCGCGCCTTTCGTCGTCACCATAGCGTCCTGCCCGCCTCGCGCACGTGGCTGAAGTAGCGTTCGCCGATGCGGTTCGACAGTTCCCAGACCGCCTTCACGGTCGTGTCGAGCGCATCGAGCAGCTTGTCGTGCCGGCCGCCGTCAACGGTTTCGCACAGTTCGTGCAGCGACCACGCGGGCACGTCCGGAATCGTCTCGGCCAGCTCGGACAGCGCATAGCCTTCGCTGCGCTCGACCTTCGTCAGCCGGCCGCGCAGCGCCTGCACGACCCAGCCGAGCGAACGCGGATTGTCGGTGTCGAGCACGACGAGCGACAGCAGCGGCGCGACGTCGAAGCCGCGCTGGAAACGCGAGCGGAACGTGATCGTGCTGTCGAACAGCTCCAGCACGAGTTCGAAACCGTCCTGCCGGTGCACGACACCCTCCTCGAAGGCGAACTTCAGCACGCTGCACAGGAAGTCCAGCCGGTCGATCTGCCGGCCGATCGACAGCAGGCGCCAGCCGTCGTCGCGCGTCATGTTGTCGGTCTGCGCACCGGTGATCGCGCCGAGCAGCAGGCCGAGGCGCTCCAGCAGCTGCAGCGCCTCGTTACCGATCTGCTCCTCGGCCTCCGGCTGCCCGGCGCTGTCCGCGAACAGTTGCGTCGCGTCGTCGATCAACCGCCACTGATCGCTGGACAGCCGTTCGCGGATCGCGGCGGCGGCGCCGCGCATCCCGAACAGGCACGACGCGATGCCCGACGTGCGATCGGCACCGCGCGTCAGCGACGTCGCAAGCGCGTGCTGGAACGCGCGCGGCGCGTCGACGGCATTCGGCGCGTCGGCCGCGATCAGGCCCGTGTCGCGGCACAACGTATCGATCAGTTCCAGATGCGCGGGGCTGTCGACGTCGTCTTCGCCGCGCAGCCTTTCGAGCGCGGCGCGCGCGAGGCGCATCAGGTTGGTCGCGCGTTCGGTGTAACGGCCGAGCCAGAACAGGTTCTCGGCCGCACGGCTCGCGATCGCGCGCGGTCGCTCGACGAGGTCGTCGGGGCCGAGGTGCGTTTGCAGCAGCGTCGTCGAATCGACGATGCCCTCGGTCATCACCCAGGTATCGACGGTGCTGCCGCCGTGCGGCATCGGCGCATTGAACAGCGTGTCGCGCGTGCCGACCCGCGACAGCCCGCCGGGCAGGAGCCGCCAGCGCTGCGCGCCGTCGGCGAGCGCGAACACGCGCAGCAGCAGCGGCTTCGGCACGATGCGTGCGCTGCCGTTGCCCTCGGGCGTGTCGGGTCGCGGCCAGGTCGGCGCCTGCGACAGCGGCAGGTCGGCCTGCACCGTGTAGTGTTCGGGCCGCGCGAGGATCCGGGTGCGCCATGCGGCCAGCTGCGCCTGCGTGAGCCGTGCGCCGATCACCGGCTCGAACGCGCCGCCGGCCTGCACCTCGGGTGGATAGGAGGCCTTCACGATGCCGCGCGCAAGCTGCGGCAGCGCATCGTCGCAGGCAGCCGCCTCGCCGCACCACCACGAATGCACGGCCGGCAGCGTCAACGTTTCGCCGAGCAGCGCTTCGGCGAGGCGCGGCATGAAGCCGAGCATCGCCGGCGATTCGAGGAAGCCCGAGCCCGGTGCGTTCGCGAGCAGCACGTTGCCCGCGCGCACGGCCTGCAGCAGCCCCGGCACGCCGAGCATCGAATCGGGCCGCAATTCGAGCGGATCGAGCCACGCGTCGTCGACGCGCCGCAGGATGCCGTGCACCGGTTCGAGCCCGCGCAGCGTCTTCAGGAAGACGCGGTTGTCGCGCGCGGTCAGGTCGCCGCCTTCGACGAGCGTGAGGCCGAGATAGCGTGCGAGATACGCATGTTCGAAATACGTCGCGCTGTGCGGCCCTGGCGTCAGCAGCACGATCCGCGAGTTCTTGCGGGCCGGGCTGAGCGACTGCATGCTCTGCAGCAGCGCGCGATAGGCGGACGCGAGGCGCTGCACGCGCAGCCCGCGAAACCCGCGCGGAAAGAGCCGCGACACGATCAGGCGGTTTTCGAGCAGGTAGCCGAGCCCGGCCGCGCCCTGCGTATGCTGCGCGACGATCCGCCACTGCCCGTCCGGGCCGCGCGCGAGATCGAACGCGACGACGTGCAGCCAGGTATCGCCCGGCACGCGCGCGCCGCGCATCGCGCGCAGGTAGCCGGGGTGGCCGGTGACGAGCGCGGGCGGCAGCAGCCCGCGCTGCAGGATGGTCTGCGGCCCGTACAGGTCGGCCAGCGTCGCGTTGAGCAGCCGCACGCGCTGCAGCACGCCGCGCTCGATCGCGACCCAGTCGTCGGGCGTGACGATCATCGGCAGCAGGTCGAGCGACCACGGGCCGGCCGCGCCGTCGCCGGCGCGCTGCTCGTGCAGCTGGTAGAACAGGCCGTTCTCGCGCATGCTCCGGTGCAGCGCATCGGCGCGGCGATCGAGATCGGCCACGCCGTCGCTGCCGATCGACGTAAAGAAGCTGCGCCACGCGGGCGCGAGCGCAGGCGCGATCAGGCCGGCCGCGCTGCCGCGCAGTTCGTCGTAGCGGCCGGCGGCCGCCGGCGCCGCGAGCGCGGCGGCCAGTTCGGCGGCGTCCGGCTGCGCGCCGGTATCGAAAAGCGTGGGCATCGCGTCGAGGGCGGCGAGATGGTCGGTATCAATGGGCGGCACGATGTCGTTCCGTCGTCAGGGTGCGGCCGCGCACGCGCGCCGCCATCGGGGCGGCAAGCCACGGCGCGCGGCCGCAATCTGCCCGCATCCTAGCATTCCGGCGAGGCCGCCGGGAGATCGCGAGCCGCGCATCGTCGTCCGCCCCGTCGTTACTGGATCACGGCCGCCGCAAGTCGAGCGTGAACGGGAATTCGCGGCTCGGCGCGGCAGCCGCGACATCCATCCGCCCCGGCGTATGCCCCATCTCGACGAAGCGTGCGAGCCGGCGGCTCTCGGCTTCGTATGCATTGACCGGGAACGTCGCGTAGTTGCGCCCGCCCGGATGCGCGACGTGATAACGACAGCCGCCGAGCGAGCGCTGCAGCCACGTATCGACGATGTCGAACGTGAGCGGCGCATGCACGCCGATGGTCGGATGCAGCGCGGACGGCGGCGACCACGCCTTGTAGCGCACGCCCGCGATATACTCGCCGACGGTGCCGGTCGGCTGCAGCGGCAGCGCGCGGCCGTTGACGGTCACGACGTGCCGGTTGTCGTTCAGCCCCGTCACGCGCACCTCGAGCCGTTCGACCGACGAATCGACGTAACGGACCGTGCCGCCGGGCGCGCCCTCCTCGCCCATCACGTGCCACGGTTCCAGTGCGCCGCGCAACGACAGCTGCATGCCGTTCACCGCGATCTGGCCGAACAGCGGGAAGCGGAATTCGAAGTGCGGTGCGAACCACGCCGGATCGAACGCAAAACCGGCCTCGCGCAGTTCGGCCAGCACATCGTCGAAATCCATCTGAAGAAACTCGGGCAGCATGAAGCGGTCGTGCAGCGCGGTGCCCCAGCGCGTGAGCGGCGTCGTGTACGGCGCGGCCCAGAAACGCGCGACCAGGGCGCGCAGCAACAGTTGCTGCACGATGCTCATCCGTGCGTGCGGCGGCATCTCGAACGCGCGCAGCTCGAGCAGGCCGAGCCGGCCGGTCGACGAATCGGGCGAATACAGCTTGTCGATGCAGAACTCGCTGCGGTGCGTGTTGCCCGTCACGTCGATCAGCAGGTTGCGCAGCACGCGGTCGACGAGCCACGGCGGCATGTCCTGCCCGAACAGCAGCTTGTTGCGCTGGATCTCGGCGAACGCGATGTCGAGTTCGTACAGCTGGTCGTTGCGCGCCTCGTCGACGCGCGGTGCCTGGCTCGTCGGCCCGATGAACAGCCCCGAGAACAGGTACGACAGCGACGGATGGTTGTGCCAGTACGCGATCAGGCTCGCGAGCAGGTCCGGGCGGCGCAGGAACGGGCTGTCGGCCGGCGTCGCACCGCCGAGCACGAAGTGGTTGCCGCCGCCCGTGCCGACGTGACGGCCGTCGACCATGAATTTCTCGCTGCACAGCCGCGACTGCCACGCGGCGTCGTACAGGAATTCCGTGTGGTCGACGAGTTCGTCGAAGCTCGCGGCCGGATGGATGTTCACCTCGATCACGCCGGGATCGGGCGTCACCTGCAGCAGCTTCAGCCGCGCATCGCGCGGCGGCGGATAGCCTTCGAGCACGAGCTTCACGCCGAGCGCGTGCGCGGTCAGCTCGATCGCGCCGAGCAGGTCGAGATAATCCTCGAGCGCGGCGAGCGGCGGCATGAACAGGTACAGGATGCCGTTGCGCACCTCGGCGCACAGCGCGGTGCGCGTGATCCACGCGGCCGATTCGAAGCGCTCGGGCCGGCGCTGCGGATCGTGCGCTGACGCGCGCCCGCCCGCGGCCGTGCCGTCGTCACGCCACTGCATGACCGTCTGCGCAGGCGCTTCGCGATGCACGCCGGACAGGTAGCGCGGCGCGTCGGCCGGGCCCGCGTAGCGCGCACGGATCGCGGCGGCGTCCGGCAGCGCGCTGCGCGGCGCGAACGGATCGCGTTCGACCAGGTACGGATGGTCGGCGCGCGAGGCCCACGGCAGCGAATCGAGCGGCAGTCGATAGCCCATCGGCGAATCGCCCGGCACGAGATACATCCGCTCGTCGCGGAAGAACCACGGGCCCGTCTGCCAGCGCGGCCCGTCGAGACCCGGTGCATCGTCCGTGCGCTTGACCGGCAGCACGTAGCCGACCACGCTGTCGAGCTGCTGGTCGAACACCTTGCGCAGCCGCGCGCGCTCGAGCTCGTCGTCGAGTCGCGAGTCGAACGGATCGACGTTGACGGGCAGCCGGCGCTCGCGCCACAGGTAGTACCAGACATCCTCGTAGCCGGGCTGGATGAATTCGTCGGTCAGGTTCAGCCGCGCGGCGAGCGCATCGATGAAGCGCTTCGCATCGTCGGTCGTGTACGCGGACGGCTCGCGCTCGTCGGCGAACAGCGACGGATCGTGCCACACGGGCTGGCCGTCCGCGCGCCAGAAGATCGACAATGCCCAGCGCGGCAGCTGCTCGCCCGGATACCACTTGCCCTGCCCGAAATGCAGGAAACCGCCGTCGCCGTACTCGGCGCGCAGCCGCTGCACGAGTTCGGTCGCGTAGCCGCGCTTGGTCGGGCCGAGCGCATCGGTGTTCCACTCGGCGCCGTCGCGATCGTCGATCGACACGAAGGTCGGCTCGCCGCCCTGCGTGAGCCGCACGTCGCCGGCCGCCAGCGCGCCGTCGACCTGCGTGCCGAGCGCCAGCACGGCGTCCCACTGCGATTCCGTATACGGTTTCGTCACGCGCGGCGATTCGTACACGCGCGTCACGGTCATCTCGTGCTCGAACGACACCTCGCACTCGTCGATCAGCCCTTCGACCGGCGCGGCGCTCGTCGGCTGCGGCGTGCAGGCGAGCGGAATATGCCCTTCGCCCGCGAGCAGGCCCGACGTCGGGTCGAAGCCGATCCAGCCGGCGCCCGGGAGGTACACCTCGCACCACGCGTGCAGGTCGGTGAAGTCCACCGACGTGCCGCTCGGGCCATCGAGCGACTTCACGTCGGGCGTGAGCTGGATCAGGTAGCCCGACACGAAACGCGCGGCGATGCCGAGATGACGGCACAGCTGCACGAGCAGCCACGCGCTGTCGCGGCACGAGCCGGACGCGAGCTCGAGCGTCTGCTCGGGCGTCTGCACGCCGGGCTCCATCCGCACGAGATAGCCGATGTCGTGCTGAAGCTGCTGGTTCAGCGCGACGAGGAAGTTCACGGTGCCGGCCGGCGTGCGATCGACGCCGTCGAGATACGTGCGGAACAACGGCGACGCGCTCGTCTGCGGATCGCACACGAGATACGGCGCGAGCTCGGTCTTCAGCGCATCGTCATAGCTGAACGGGTATTGCTCGGCGCTCGCTTCGAGGAAGAAGTCGAACGGGTTGTACACCGACATCTCGGCGACGAGATCGATCGTGATCTCGAAGTGCTCGGTGCGCTCCGGAAACACGAGCCGCGCGAGATAGTTCGAGAACGGGTCCTGCTGCCAGTTGATGAAGTGCTGCGCGGGCTCGACCGTCATCGAGTACGCAAGGATCGGCGTCCGGCAATGCGGCGCGGGCCGCAGCCGCACGACCTGCGGGCCGAGGTTGACGAGCCGGTCGTAGCGATAGCGGGTGGTGTGATGCAGCGCGACGTGGATGGACATGGGAACTCGGTTCGGGTTGGGCCGGCCGCGCGCGCCGCGTCGCACTCGACGCGGCGGCCCGGCATGGCGGATTCGGCGAAAGCGTGCGCGGGGTCAGACGAGCTCGGGCGACTGCACGACGCTGATCTCGACGCCGACGGCCGTCGCACCGAGCCCCGTCACCGGCTGCGCGTCGCGATAATCGAGGCCGACCGCGATGCGCACGTAGCGCTCGTCCGGGCAGCGGTTCATGAACGGATCGAACCCGACCCAGCCGAGCCCTTCCACGTACGCCTCGGCCCATGCATGGCCGGCCGGCTGCTGCATCAGCGCGGCGGCCTGCGGCTGCGCGCCGAGCGCCGGTTGCGGCAGCCCTTGCGATTGCGCGGCATGCGATGCGCCGAGCATCTGCTGCATGCCCTCGCCGCTCTGCAGCGCGAGCGCTTCCTCCTCCTCGACGTCGCCCGCGTTCTGCTTCGCATCGGCGATGCGCTGCATCGCGCTGTCGGCGAGCACGTAGCCCGAGATGTAGCGCGCGGGAATCTTCAGCACGCGCGCGGCCGCGATGAACGCATGCGCATGGTCGCGGCTCGTGCCCTCGCCGCTTTGCAGCGCGGTTTCCGCGTCGACGGGCACGTCGGCGGCCAGGTTCGGCGCATACGCGATGCGGTCGTGCACTTCCGTCATCAGCCAGTGCAATGCGTCGAGGCCGTGCGGCTCGATCGGCAGCGCTTCCGTGAGTTCGCGCACGGTATCGCCCGCCTTCGTGAGCGCGGTCTCGCGCTCGAAGATCCACGGCGGCGCATAGCCCTCCGGATTCCCGAGAATGCCCGCGCGGTCCTGCGTCTCGACGACGCCGGCCGCGACGACGACGATCTCGGCCTTCGCGCCGCGGTCGTGACGCACGAGGTCGATCCGGTTGCCGAGCCCGTCGGCGTAAGACAGCGACGGCTCGACGCCGTCGATCGTGACCTGCCACGCGCGCACCGTCTGCCCGGGGCCCGACTGCGGGCGCAGCCGCAGCCGTTGCAGCGCATGGGTGGCTTGATCGTCGAACTGATAACGCGAAATGTGTCGAATGGCGAGTCGCATGGCAAGTCTCAGTCGAAGTTGTAAGCCTGGGCGATTTCGAGCCCAAGGCTGTTGTTGCGGCCGATGAAGTCGGTCAGGAACTCGTGCAGCCCGCTCTTGAAGATCCGCTCGACCGAGGTATCGGACAGCATTTGCAGGATCTTCGTGGCCGTGTCGTGACACGGGTGTGTCACGCCGTAATCCTTTGCAAGCAGGTTCAGGCTCGACACGACGCGCCCGTAGCAATAACGCAGCGAACGCGGCATGCGGCCGTTCAGGATAAGGTAGTCGGCGATGTTCATCGGCTTGTACTGCACGTCGTACACCCAGCGGTACGAACGGTGCGCGGCGACGCAGCGCAGGATCGTCTCCCACTGGTAGTTGTCGAGGATCGTGCCGACGTGCGATACCGACGGCAGCAGCAGGTGGTACTTCACGTCGATGATCCGCGCGGTGTTGTCCGCGCGCTCGATGAATGCGCCGATCTGCGCGAAATCGAAGATCTCGTTGCGCAACATCGTGCTGTAGAAGCTGCCGAGGATCAGCGCGGTTTCGCGCTTCACTTCGTCGAGCACGGCCGGCAGCTCGCTCTCCGGCACCGGCTGCGCCAGCGCGCGGCGCAGCGCGAGCCACGCGCCGTTC
>NZ_JAAGPK010000078.1:0-37494 GCF_017104685.1 Burkholderia sp. Tr-20355
ATCACTCCCTCCCCCTCCGCGTGCTACACTGACCTTAACCCGCTTTCCCTACCCACGCTCTTCCGATCTCCCGTATGGGTGGGCCCCGACCGCGTCGCGGCCGCGCGGGCGCTGCGCGCCGCGCACCCGGACGTCGACGTGATCGTCAGCGACGACGGCCTGCAGCACTACCGCCTCGCGCGCACGGTCGAGCTCGTCGTGTTCGACCACCGGCTCGGCGGCAACGGCTTCCTGCTGCCGGCCGGGCCGCTGCGCGAGCCGCTGTCGCGGCACCGCGACGCGACGCTCGTCAACGACCCGTACAGCGGCACGCTGCCGCCGTGGCCCGACACCTACGCGCTCGCGCTGACGCCGGGCGCCGCCTGGCACCTCGACCAGCCGGCACTGCGCCGTCCGCTGTCGCAGTTCGCCAACGAGCGCGTGCTCGCCGCGGCCGGCATCGGCGCGCCGGAACGCTTTTTCGCGACGCTGCGCGCGGCCGGTCTCGCGCCGGCGACGCGCGCGCTGCCCGACCACTACGCGTTCGCCGACAATCCGTTCATCGACGACGCGGTCGATGCAATCCTGATCACCGAGAAGGATGCAGTAAAATTGGGCGCTTCCTGGCGCGATGCCCGACTGTGGGTCGTCCCCGTCGAAGCCGCGCTCGACCCTCGCCTCATTGCCCTCGTTGTGGAGAAACTCCGTGGACGCTCGCCTGCTTGAAATCATTGTGTGCCCTATCTGCAAAGGCCCGCTCCACTACGACCGCGCCGCGCAGGAGCTGATCTGCAATGCGGACAAGCTCGCCTACCCGATCCGCGACGGCATCCCCGTGATGCTCGTCGACGAAGCGCGCCAGACCGTCGAAGGCACGCCGGTCGATCCGGCCGGCCGCTAAGCCGCCTGCGGCGCCCCGGCCGGGGCGCCAAACCCTGCCGGCCGCCCGGTTCCGGACGCGCCGCCGGCCCCGTTCTTCTCACCGCTCACCCCGATGACTCACCCGCAACCCTTCATCGCCGTCATTCCCGCCCGGCTCGCGTCGACGCGCCTGCCGAACAAGCCGCTCGCCGATCTCGGCGGCAAGCCGATGGTCGTGCGTGTCGCCGAGCGCGCGCGCGAGGCGGGCGCACGGCAGGTGCTCGTCGCCTCCGACGCGCAGAGCGTGCTCGACGCGGCGCGCGACCACGGCTTCGAAGCGGTGCTCACGCGTGCCGACCATCCGTCCGGCACCGACCGGCTCGCGGAAGTCGCGGCGGCCTTCGGGTGGAGCGACGACACAGTCGTCGTCAACGTGCAGGGCGACGAGCCGCTGATCGACCCCGTGCTGGTGCGCGACGTAGCGTCGCACCTGGCCGCGCATCCGGCCTGCGCGATCGCGACCGCCGCCCACCCGATCCACGACGCGGCCGACGTGTTCAACCCGAACGTCGTGAAGGTCGCGCTCGACGCGCAAAGCGTCGCGCTGTACTTCTCGCGCGCGCCGATTCCGTGGAGCCGCGACGCGTACCAGCCGCACTGGCCGGACGTCGCGGCCATGCCTGCGCCGGCTTTCCCGGTCTATCGGCACATCGGCCTCTATGCCTATCGCGCACGTTTCCTGCGCACTTATCCGTCGCTCGCGCAGGCGCCGATCGAACAGGCCGAGCAGCTCGAACAGCTGCGCGCGCTGTGGCACGGCGAGCGCATCGCGGTGCGGATCACCGAGTCCGCGCCCGAAGCCGGGATCGATACGCCGGCCGATCTCGCGCGCGTGCAGGCCCTTTTTCGGCCGGGTTCAAAATAACCCGTGGCATAATCAGGCGATTGTGCGAGCCGTCCGCGACCAGCGCGTTCTCGCTTGACCCCGCCCGCGGCCTTGCCGGCAGCCGCGCGTCGCCCAAGTCGACGCGCCGCATCAGACCGGCCCGCCGCGCGCCAGGCAAGCCCCGCGCCCGCCGTCGCCGACACCTTTGAGGCTCGCCACACGAATCTACATACTTGGAGATATCACCATGCGTTTGATCCTGTTGGGCGCGCCCGGCGCGGGAAAGGGCACCCAGGCAAACTTCATCAAGGAAAAGTTCGGCATCCCGCAAATCTCGACGGGCGACATGCTGCGCGCGGCCGTGAAGGCCGGCACGCCGCTCGGCGTCGAAGCGAAGGGCTACATGGACGCCGGCAAGCTCGTGCCGGACGCGCTGATCATCGGCCTCGTCAAGGAGCGCCTGAAGGAATCCGACTGCGCGAACGGCTATCTGTTCGACGGTTTCCCGCGCACGATCGCGCAGGCTGACGCAATGAAGGAAGCCGGCGTCGCGATCGACTACGTGCTCGAGATCGACGTCCCGTTCTCGGAAATCATCGAGCGCATGAGCGGCCGCCGCACGCACCCGGCATCGGGCCGCACGTACCACGTCAAGTTCAACCCGCCGAAGGTCGAGGGCCACGACGACGTGACGGGCGAACCGCTGATCCAGCGCGACGACGACAAGGAAGAAACCGTCAAGAAGCGTCTCGAAGTGTACGAAGCGCAAACCAAGCCGCTGATCACGTATTACGGCGACTGGGCACGGCGCGGCGAGGAAAACGGCCTGAAGGCACCGCAGTATCGCAAGATCTCGGGTCTCGGCGCCGTCGAGGAAATCCGCGAGCGCGCGTTTGACGCGCTGAAGTAAGCCACGCGTCGCGCATCCGCAGAAGCCGCCCTTTCCGGGCGGCTTTTTTTTCGCCTGGCCGGGATTCGAAGGACCATGCTTGTATCGCCTCCGCGCGACGACGCCCCGTACAATCGGCATCGGACGGAATAACCGCTTTGCATGGGACCTCCCTAGGCGCTAAAGCGCCAAGCGCGGTCGACGCTTTGCATGGGACCTCCCTAGGCGCTGAAGCGCCAAGGGCGGTCGACGCTTTGCATGGGACCTCCCTAGGCGCTGAAGCGCCAAGGGCGGTCGACACGGAGACAGTCATGGAAATTCGCGGCAACGTGTTTCTGATCACGGGCGGTGCATCGGGCCTCGGCGCCGGCACCGCGCGAATGCTCGCGCAGGCAGGCGGCACGGTCGTGCTCGCCGACCTGAACGAAGCGGCCGGCACCGCGCTCGCGACCGAACTGGGCGGCATATTCGTACGCTGCGACGTGTCGAGCGAGGCCGACGCACAGGCCGCCGTCGACGCGGCGACACGCGCGGGCACGCTGCGCGGCCTCGTGAACTGCGCGGGCATCGCGCCGGCCGCGAAAACCGTCGGCAAGGACGGCGCTCATCCGCTCGACGTGTTCGCGAAAACGATCAACGTGAACCTCGTCGGCACGTTCAACATGATCCGGCTCGCGGCCGCCGCGATGGCCGCGACCGCGCCGACCGCGGAAGGCGAGCGCGGCGTGATCGTCAGCACCGCGTCGGTCGCCGCCTTCGACGGACAAATCGGCCAGGCCGCGTACGCGGCATCCAAGGCCGGTGTCGCCGGCATGACGCTGCCGATCGCGCGCGACCTGTCGCGCAGCGGCATTCGCGTGATGACGATCGCGCCCGGCCTGTTCGAGACGCCGATGCTGCTCGGCATGCCGCAGGACGTGCAGGACGCGCTCGGCGCAATGGTGCCGTTCCCGCCGCGGCTCGGCAAACCGGCCGAATACGCGATGCTGGTCCGCCAGATCGTCGAGAATCCGATGCTCAACGGCGAAGTGATCCGCCTCGACGGCGCGATCCGGATGCAGCCGAAGTAAGCGCACAAGAAAAACGCCCGCGATGCGGGCGTTCTTGCTCGTTCCTGCAACGGTGCGACGGCGGCTCAGTCCTCGCCGTCGCGTTGCATCCGCTGCCGCAATTCGGTGACCTGCGATTCGACGACGGTCGCGTCGTCCGCCTCGGGCCGCTCGCCCAGATACTGCTCGAGATCCTCGAGCGCGGGGCGCAGGTAGTCGAGCCGCGCATACGCGAAGCCGCGGTCGCGCACCTCGTCGAGCTGCTCGGGCAACAGGATCACGAGCCGCTGCTGCACCGCGAGCAGCCGCTGCCAGCGTTCCGTCTGCAGATAGATCGTTTTCAGGTTGCGCAGCATCCGCGCGATGATCTCGCGGCTCGTCGCCGGTTGCAGCAGCGCGCGCAACGCGCTGTCGACCGCGCCGGCCGCGCGCGCGACGTACGGCTCGAGCATCTCGACCATCTCGGCCTCGGACAGCGAATGGCCGTTGGTCGGATCGATGATCAGGTCGCCGTCCGGCAGCGTGACGCGCAGCAGGAAATGGCCGGGGAACGACACGCCGCGCGCCGGCACGCCGATCTGCTCGGCGAGCTCCAGGTACAGCACCGACAGCGAGATCGGAATCCCGCGCCGCCGCTTCAGCACGGCGTTCAGGTGGCTGTTATCGGGGTCGTAGTAATCGTTGTGATTGCAGGCGAAGCCGAGTTCGCGGAAGAAGAAATCGTTCAGCGCGGCGACGCGGCCCTTCAGGTCCGCATCGTCGGCGAGCCGCCGGCGCAATCGCGCCGCCAGCATGTCGAGTTCGGCCAGCGTGCCCTGCAGGTCGAGGTCGGGATACGCGTCCTGCGCCAGCGACAGCGCGGTTTCCGTGACGGGCAGACTGTCGTCGTCCGCCACGAGCGTGCTGAAGTAGTCGAGGACGCGGGTCATTGCGGTCGTCACTTTGCGCGCCTTCTGAAGTAAGCGTATTTGAAGCCCATCACCCACAACATACCGAAATATAGTGCAGCGAACAGCACGAGGCACGCCGCCATCAGCGCAATGCGCTCGAGCGGCTGCGTGCGCATCCCGGTCCAGTCGAAGCTGATCGCGCACCAGTGCATCAGGCCCGCGAGCACGAGCGCCGCGCCGACGAGCTGCATGAAGAAGCGCAGCCAGCCCGGCGAAGGCTGGTAGATGCCGCGCTTGCGCAGCCCGAAGAACAGCAGCAGCGAGTTCAGGCACGCGCCGACGCCGATGCTCAGCGTGAGGCCCGCGTGGCCGATCAGCGGCACGAACACGTAGTTCGAGAGCTGCGTGACGATCAGCACGCCGATCGCGATCTTCACGGGCGTCTTGATGTCCTGCTTCGCATAGAAGCCCGGCGCGAGGATCTTGATCAGGATGATGCCGACAAGGCCGATCCCGTAGGTCGCGAGCGCGCGCGAGACCATCGTGACGGTATGCGCGTCGAACTTGCCGTAGTTGAACAGCGTCGCGGTGAGCGGCGTCGCGAAGAAGAACAGCGCGAGTGCGCTCGGCGCCGCGAGCAGGAACGTGACGCGCAGCCCCCAGTCCAGCAGCGCGGAATATTCGTGCGAATCGGCGTCGACGTGCGCCTTCGACAGGCTCGGCAGCAGGATCGTGCCGAGCGCGACACCCAGCAGCGCCGTCGGGAATTCCATCAGGCGGTCGGCGTAGTTGATCCACGACACGGCGCCCTGCCCGAGCCGCGACGCGATATTGGTGTTGATGATCAGCGACAGTTGCGCGACCGACACCGCGAACGTCGCGGGCACCATTTTCGCGAGCACGCGCTTCACGCCCGGGTGACGCAGCGCGCGCAGCGGGTTCAGGCCGATCAGCGGCACCATGTCGATCTTCTTCAGCCCCGGCAGCTGCACGAGGAACTGCAGCACGCCGCCGACGATGACGGCCCACGCGAGCGCGTAGACCGGCACCTTCAGGTGCGGCGCGACGAACACGGCCGCGGCAATGAACGCGACGTTGAGCAGCACCGGCGCGAACGCGGGCAGCGAGAAGCTCTTGTACGTGTTGAGCACGCCGGACGCGAGCGTCGTCAGCGAGATGAACACGATGTACGGGAACATGATCTGCGTCATCGTGACCGCGAGCGGAAACGCCTGGCCGTCGGTGTGCAGGCCGGACGCGACCGCGAACACGACCCACGACGCGCCGGCGATCCCGACGACCGACAGCACGGCAAGCGCCCACGCGAGCACGGTGGACATCGCGTCGACGAGCGCCTTCGTCGCATCGTGCCCCTGCTGGTTCTTGAACTCGGCGAGGATCGGCACGAACGCCTGCGAGAACGCGCCTTCGGCGGACAGGCGGCGCAGCAGGTTCGGAATGCGGAAGGCGACGTAGAACGCGTCGGTGTATTGACTGGCGCCGAACGCACGGGCGATCAGCGTCTCGCGGGCCAGTCCGGTCACGCGCGACAGCAGCGTGAAGCCGCTGACCGTCAGCAGGGCTCGGAATAGATTCATGGGGCGCTTATTATACGGACGTTGCGCGACCCGGCCAGCGGCCGACGCCGAAAAGCGCAGCGGCAGCCGGCGCCTCGTCCCGCGGGTATCACTTCGAACTTGCCACTCGCTTGATTTTGTTGCTATAATCGCCGGTTTCTGGGCTCGTACATGCGCGGCAACTGCCGTTTTCATGTCCCTGCCTCGGTTAAAATCACCGTTTTTTTATGCGCCCCTGGGCAATCGTTCTCAGGGGACGGATCGAAAAGCAGCGCTTGGCCGTCAGGCTCCAAGCTCTGGAAACAGGACAGGATAAGGAACCGTCATGGCTAACTCCGCACAAGCACGCAAGCGCGCCCGCCAGGCCGCGAAGGCAAACTCGCACAACTCGGCGCTGCGCTCGAAATTCCGTACCGCGATCAAGTCGGTTCGCAAGGCTGTTGAAGCCGGCGACCAAGCAAAGGCTGCCGAGCTGTTCAAGGCTGCCGTGAAGACGATCGACACGATCGCCGACAAGAAGATCGTTCACAAGAACAAGGCCGCTCGCAGCAAGAGCCGCCTCGCCGCAGCCGTCAAGGGTCTGCAGGCAGCAGCGTAAATCCGGTGCGCCCGCTCGCGCGGGCGTTCCTGTTTCCTGCGATCGCAAAAAAGCCCGCCTAGGCGGGCTTTTTTGTTGCCTGTCGCCCGCGCATCACGCGGGGCGGCGGGTCTTGCCGCGGCCGGCGCATCCTGCGCCCTCGCCTGCCGGCATCACTTCTTCGTGTTGTAGTCCGGCAGCTCGCACGCCTCGGTGACGACGAGGTTGTTGTCCTTCGCGAAATTCAGCACGAAATCGAAAGCCATCGGTTCGATGTCGCGCAACCGCGAATCGAGAATCACGCACTTCAGGTCGCCGAGCATCGTCGGGCGCACGTACAGCGAATACTTGAGACGCGCATTCGGCCCACTCGCCCCCGGCCCGAAGCAGGCCATCACACCGGCCAGACGTTCCGACCAGTCGCTCGGGCGAAACTTTTTCCCGTCTTTCGTGATGCCCTGGATGAAGAATTCGGTCGGAGGGGTTTCAGCCATGTGGTTACCCAAGTGACGGCCCGGCGATGTCCAGGCAACAGCGCCTGGATACGCGAACACAAAGCTGGAACGGACGGCGGCACAAGCGTTCCGATATCCCGAAAACGGGACGCCGGTGCGCGCCGCCGGCGGACTGCACCGGATTTGTGCAGCGCACGGCTTGTGTCCGGCAGAGCGCGAAAAGCCTTGCCTGCCGGGCTGGAGAAAACTTTCGGATTATACCGCAGCGCGCCATCGAGCGTCGTCCCGACCGCCCCCTTCCCGCGCTGTCCGCCGCCCGCCTCGATCGTGCCCCGCTTCGCTCCGCGGCTCGTCAAAGCACAGAAAATCCTTTATGCTGCTTTGAGTTATCCACACCCGACGGCGGCGCCGTCCGGCCTCGCTGCCGGGTGAAACCCGCCGTATTTCGCTTCATGACCGCCAAAACCATTCGTCACTACCTGCAGTTCAAGGATTTCTCGCTGGAAGATTACGAGTACGTGCTCGAGCGCACGGGTATCCTGAAGCGCAAGTTCAAGAACTACGAGACCTACCACCCGCTGCACGACCGCACGCTCGCGATGATCTTCGAGAAGAGCTCGACGCGCACGCGCCTGTCGTTCGAGGCCGGGATCTTCCAGCTCGGCGGCCACGCCGTCTTCATGAGCACGCGCGACACGCAGCTCGGCCGCGGCGAACCGGTCGAGGATTCCGCGCAGGTCATCTCGCGGATGGTCGACATCATCATGATCCGCACGTTCGAGCAGGAGGTCATCAAGCGCTTCGCGGACAACTCCCGCGTGCCGGTGATCAACGGCCTGACGAACGAGTACCACCCGTGCCAGGTGCTCGCCGACATCTTCACGTACTACGAGCACCGTGGTCCGATCGCCGGCAAGACCGTCGCGTGGGTCGGCGACGCGAACAACATGCTCTACACGTGGATCGAGGCAGCGCAGATCCTCGGCTTCAAGCTGCGCCTGTCCACGCCGCCCGGCTATGCGCTCGACATGAAGCTCGTGTCGCCCGACAGCGCGCCGTTCTACGAGGTGTTCGACGATCCGAACGAAGCGTGCAAGGGCGCCGACCTCGTCACCACCGACGTGTGGACGAGCATGGGCTTCGAGGCCGAGAACGAGGCCCGCAAGCAGGCGTTCGCCGACTGGTGCGTCGACGAGGAAATGATGGGCCATGCGAACCCGGACGCCCTCTTCATGCACTGCCTGCCCGCGCACCGCGGCGAGGAAGTGACGGCCGGCGTGATCGACGGCCCGCAGAGCGTCGTGTGGGACGAGGCGGAAAACCGGCTGCACGTGCAGAAGGCGCTGATGGAGTTCCTGCTGCTCGGCCGCCTCAAGCACTGATACCGATCCGCCGGAACGCACCCGCATGAAAAAGCGCCGATCGTCGATCGGCGCTTTTTGTTTGGGCGTGCGGGAAACGGCGCGAAGCCCGCGTTACAGGCAGACCGGCTCGGCCTCCAGCTCGACACCGAATTGCGCACGCACGTCGGCCTGGATCGCCTGCGCCAGCGCGAGCACGTCCGCGCCCGTCGCACCGCCGCGATTGACGAGCACGAGCGCCTGGCGGTCGTGCACGGCCGCCGCACCGAGCGCGCGGCCCTTCCAGCCGCAGCGGTCGATCAGCCAGCCGGCCGCGAGCTTCACGTGCCCGTCCGGCTGCGGATACGACACGACCTCGGGTGCGCGGGCGCGCAGCGCCTCGAACTGCGCGGCGCCGATCACCGGATTCTTGAAGAAACTGCCCGCATTGCCGAGCACGAGCGGATCGGGCAGCTTCGCGCGGCGGATCGCGACGACCGCGTCGAACACGTCGCGCGGCGTCGCCGCATCGGGCGCGATGCCGCGTGCGTCGAGCTCGCGCGTGACGTCCGCGTAGCCGAGCCGCGGCGCCCATTGCTTCGGCAGCCGGAACGTCACGGACACGATCGCGAACCGGCCGCGCCCGTCCCGCTTGAAGAAGCTGTCGCGGTAGCCGAACGCGCAGCGCGCGGCGTCGAAGCGCTCGCGGCGCCCCGTCGCCAGCTCGACCGCGACCAGCGAGTCGAAATACGCCTTCATTTCGAGGCCGTACGCGCCGATGTTCTGGATCGGCGCGGCGCCGACGGTGCCGGGAATCAGCGCGAGGTTCTCGAGACCCGGCATCCCGTGCTCGAGCGTCCACGCGACGAACCCGTGCCAGCTCTCGCCGCCGCCGGCCTCGACGTACCACGCGTCGTCGTCCTCGCGCACGACACGGCGGCCGGCGATCTCGTCGAGCAGCACGATGCCGTCGAAATCGCGCGTGAACACGACGTTGCTACCGCCGCCGAGCACGAGCCGCGGCAGGTGCGCGACGCGCGCGTCGCGGTGCAGCGCCTCGAACTGCGCCGCATGCGTGATGCGTGCGGCGAAGCGCGCGTTCGCGGCGATGCCGAACGTGTTGTGGGCAGCGAGCGGATGGTCGGGGAGCAGCGACAGGGCGGAATCGTCAGGAGGCATCGGCATTCGCGGTCACGTCGCCCCGGGCCGGCAGACGGCCGGCCTTGGGCAAACGGAGGGGCATCGGTAAAATGGCAAACAGTCCGCAATTATAGCGAGTGCCCGCGCGCGAGCCGGGTGCCCGCACCTCAAGGGAGAATGCCATGCCATCGTTCGACGTCGTTTCCGAAGCGAACATGATCGAAGTGAAGAACGCCATCGAGCAGGCGAACAAGGAAATTTCGACGCGCTTCGACTTCAAGGGCTCCGACGCGCGCGTCGAGCAGAAGGAACGCGAGCTCACGCTGTTCGCCGATGACGATTTCAAGCTCGGCCAGGTCAAGGACGTGCTGATCGGCAAGCTGGCCAAGCGCAACGTCGACGTGCGCTTCCTCGACTACGGCAAGGTCGAGAAGATCGGCGGCGACAAGGTCAAGCAGATCGTCACCGTGAAGAAAGGTGTGACCGGCGATCTCGCGAAGAAGATCGTGCGCCTCGTGAAGGACAGCAAGATCAAGGTGCAGGCAAGCATCCAGGGCGACGCGGTGCGCGTGGCCGGCACGAAGCGCGACGACCTGCAGAGCGTGATCGCGATGCTGCGCAAGGACGTGACCGACACGCCGCTCGACTTCAACAACTTCCGCGACTGATCGCTGGCCGATCCGTCACGTCATCCTGCCGGGCCCCGCGCACGCGGCGCGCCCGGCCCGCGGCAGCCGCCGCGCTTTCTCAGGCTTGCCCGCCGTCCTGCGCGCCGCCGTCCGCGGCCGCCTTCTTCTTGTCGCCGATCCGGCTCTCCTGCCCCGCGAGCAGCTTCGCAATGTTGCCGCGGTGACGCCACACAAGCAGCACGCTCATCGCGAGCACGGCCCATGCGACCGGGTTGTGACCCGTGCCGAACAGGAACACGTCGAACACCGGCGCGAACACGGCCGCCACCAGCGCCGCGAGCGACGAATAGCGGAAGAAGAACGCGACGATCAGCCAGGTCAGCGCGGTCGCGAGCCCGAGCACCGGGTGCACGGCGAGCAGCACGCCCGCCGCGGTCGCGACGCCCTTGCCGCCCTGGAAGCGGAAGAACACCGGATACAGATGGCCGAGGAACACGGCGATCGCGACCCATGCGATCGCGACATCGGGCAGGCCCAGGCGCCGCGCGAGCCAGACGGCAATCCAGCCCTTGAACGCGTCGCCGACGAGCGTCAGGATCGCGGCCTTCTTGTTGCCGCTGCGCAGCACGTTGGTCGCGCCGGGATTCTTCGACCCGTACGAGCGCGGGTCGGCCAGGCCCATCGCGGCGCTGACGACGACGGCGAACGACACCGAACCGATCAGGTAGGCAACGAGGGCGGCGAGCAGGATCTGCATGCGGAGGACTCTTCTTTCAACGTATCGGTAAAGGGACGGCCGTGCGCGGCAAGCCGGCGAGCCGAAACGGCGCCCATTCTACCGAACGGGCGCGGGGTGCCACGAAGGTGAAACCCTCAGTCGACGCTCGCGCACTGCACGGGCCGTGCGCCGAGCAGCGACACGAGCACCGCCGGCGCAAGGCTGACGAGGTAGCCGCGGCGGCCGCCGTTCAGGTAGATCGTCGGCAACTCGAGGATCGACGCCTCGACGTAGACGGGCATCGTCTTGCGCGTGCCGAACGGCGACGTACCGCCGACGAGATAACCCGAATGGCGGTTCGCGACCTCCGGCTTGCACGGCTCGACGCGCTTCGCGCCGATCTGCCGCGCGAGGTTCTTCGTCGACACGGTGCGGTCGCCGTGCATCAGCACGATCAGCGGCTTCGCGTGCTCGTCTTCCATCACGAGCGTCTTCACGACGCAGTGCTCGTCCGCGCCGAGCTGGCGCGCCGATTCGCCGGTGCCGCCATGCTCGACGTAGTCGTACGGATGCTCGCCGAACGCAACGCCATGACGGCGCAACAGCTGGGTCGCCGGGGTTTCGGACACGTGTCTGGATTTGCTCATGGCGGCATTTTAATGGCGAACGACCAGCAGGCGGGCGGCGATGTGCGCGGCCGACGGTATACTCGCCGCCCGTTTTCCGCCGGGCGGCCGCCTGCGCCGCCGCCATTGCGCCCGTCATCATTGCGGACATCGCGAAGGGCTATTGCCCGATTGGCCGATTGTGGCGCGCGCGCCGTCATGGCACGATCGTTCGCAAACATCGTCAAGCCGCCGCCCGGCCCCTTTTCTGGAGACGCCATGCCCTCGCCCATCCGTTCATCCGAGTCGCTCGACGTCGACGCGCTGCTCGCCGCGCTGCCGCGCCGCATCGCCGACGTGCCCGCGCGCTGGGCCGCGCAGGCGCCCGCGCACCCGGCGCTGATCGAGGATGCGCGCCGACTGTCGTACAGCGAGCTGGCGCAAGCCGTCGATGCGGCGGCCGCGCGACTCGCGAGCCTCGGCGTGCAAGGCGGCGACCGCGTGATGATCGTCGCGGAAAACTGCGTCGCGCAGATCGTGCTGCTGTTCGCGGTCGCCCGCCTCGACGCATGGGCGCTCGTGTCGAACGCGCGGCTGTCGGCCGGCGAACTCGACGCGATCGCCGCGCATGCGCGCCCGAAGCTGGTCGCGTTCACGACCGACGCATCGCCCGACGCGCGCGCGCATGCCGCGCGGCTCGGCGCGACGCCCGCCGGCGCGCTGCCGGTCGACATCGGCGCGTGGTCGTATCGCGTCGACGCAGGCGCGCCCGCCGAACCGGTCGCCGCCGACAGCGCCGCGCAATGCGCGGCGCTGATCTATACGACCGGCACGACCGGCACGCCGAAGGGCGTGATGCTGTCGCACCGCAACCTGCTGTTCATCGCGGCTACATCGAGCGCGCTGCGCCGCGTGTCGCCCGACGACGTCGTCTACACGGTGCTGCCCGTATCGCACGTGTACGGGCTCGCGTCGGTCTGCCTCGGCAGCCTTTACGCCGGCGCGACGCTGCGGCTCGCGCCGCGCTTCTCGCCGGAAGCCGTGCGCGTCGCGCTCGCCGACGAAGGCGTCACGATCTTCCAGGGCGTGCCCGCGATGCACGCGAAGCTCCTCGAACATCTGCACACGCATGGCCACGCGTGGCACGCGCCGCGCCTGCGCTTCGCGTATTCGGGCGGCTCGCCGCTCGACGCGAACCTGAAGGCGCGCGTCGAGCGCCAGTACGGCGTGCCGCTCCACAACGGCTACGGGATGACCGAAAGCAGCCCGACGATCACGCAGACGCCGCTCGACGCGCCGCGCGCCGACGGTTCGGTCGGCGTGCCGATTCCGGGCGTCGAGCTGCGGATCGTCGCGCCGGACGGCACCGACGTGCCGCCGGGCGACGTCGGCGAGATTCGCGTGCGCGGGCCGAACGTGATGCTCGGCTACTACCGCAACGCGGACGCGACGCGGGCGGCCGTGTCGCCGGACGGCTGGCTGAGCACCGGCGATCTCGCGCGGCAGGGGGCCGACGGCGCGGTGACGATCGCGGGCCGCAGCAAGGAGCTGATCATCCGGTCGGGTTTCAACGTGTATCCGGTCGAGGTCGAGCAGGTGCTGAACGCCCATCCGGACGTCGTGCAGGCGGCCGTGATCGGCCGCGCGGTCGAAGGCAACGAGGAAGTGCTGGCGTTCGTCGAGCTGGTGCCGGGCACGAGTGCGGACGAAGCGGTGCTGCACGCGTGGTGCGCGGAGCGGCTCACGCCTTACAAGCGCCCGGCCCGCATCCGCGTGCTCGACGCGCTGCCGGCCGCGTCGACCGGCAAGGTGCTGAAACACAAGCTGCGCGACCTGGCCTGACGCCGGCCGGCGCGCCTGGCGGCACGCACCGCGCGCTAGCCGCGCGGGTGGTGCTGCGCGTGCAGCGTCTTCAGCCGCTCTCGCGCGACGTGCGTGTAGATCTGCGTGGTCGAGATGTCGCTGTGGCCGAGCAGCATCTGCACGACGCGCAGGTCGGCGCCGTGGTTCAGCAGGTGCGTCGCGAACGCGTGCCGCAGCGTGTGCGGCGACAGGTGCGCGCGCACGTCGGCCTGCCGCGCGTGACGCTTGATGATGTTCCAGAACTGCTGGCGCGTCATCCCGTCGCCGCGCGCGGTCACGAACAGCGCATCGGCCGCGCGCGCGCCGAGCAGCGCCGGCCGCGCGTCGCGCAGGTAACGCTCGATCCAGCCGTGCGCCACCTCGCCGAACGGCACGAGCCGCTCCTTCGAACCCTTGCCCATCACGCGCACGACGCCTTCGTTCAGGCCGACCTCGACCGTCTTCAGCGTCACGAGCTCGCTCACGCGCAGCCCGCTCGCGTACATCAGTTCCAGCATCGTGCGATCGCGCAGGCCGAGCGGCGTGCCGGTGTCGGGGGCGCCGAGCAGCGCCTCGACCTGCGCCTCGGACAACGTCGACGGAAACCGCGCCGCCTGTTTCGCGGACGTGATCCGCAGCGTCGGGTCGGCGCTCGCGCGATGCTCGCGCACGGCCCACCCGTAATAGCGACGGAACACCGACAGCCGCCGGTTCGACGACGTCGCCTTGCCGTCGCTGCGCGCGGCGATGTAGCCCGTCACCATCGCCTCGTCGGCCATGTCGAGCGGTGCGTCGTGCGTCTCGGCCAGCCATTGTGAAAACAGCACCAGATCGCGCCGGTAGGCGTCGAGCGTATTGCGCGCCAGCCCGTGCTCGAGCCACAGCGCATCGCAGAACACGTCGATCGACGCGCGGCTCGCGAGCAGCGCGGGCGAGGCCGCGGCGACCTCGCCGTCGGCGTCGGAAGTCATCAGGGGTTCGCTCATCAGTACGGCACGCCTTCGTGCGCCAGCAGCCAGCGCTTCACTTTCTGGTAATAACCGTTGTCGTCGTGGTTCGCGAAGCCGCCGAGGCCGCCCGCCGCGACGACGCGATGGCACGGGATCACGAGCGGGAAGTAGTTCGCGCCGCACGCCTGGCCGACCGCGCGCGGCGCACTGCCGATCCGCTTCGCGACCTGGCCGTAGGTCAGCACCGTGCCGGGCGGGATATCGCTGATCACGTCCCACACGCGGTGCTGGAACGCGCTGCCGACTTCGGCGAGCGGCAGGTCGAAGCGCGCCGACGCACGCTCGAAATAACGTTCGATCTGCTTGACCGCACGCTTCGCGAGCGGCGAATCCGGATCGACCGACTTCACCGATTCGGGCAGATAGACGATCTCGCGCACCACCGCGGCGTCCGTGCGGATGCCGACCTTGCCGAACGGCGCGTCGATGACTGCGTTGAACATTGCCCTCTCCTGGCCGATGAATGCGCGCGTCGCTGCCGCGCGCCGACGACACTTTACGCTGCCTTCACGCGGCACGCAGCGCCCATTCGACATGCTCGCGCACGACCGGCGACGGATCGTCGGCCCGCGCGCGCAACGCGGCGACGATCGCGTCGCGCGCCGGCGGCGCGAGCCGGTCCGCGCCCGCGCGCAGCGCATTGCCGAGCCCGACCGCGAGATTGCGCAGCCAGCTTTCATAACCGATGCGCCGGATCGCACTGCCCTGCATCCGCGTATCGAACGTGTCCGCATCCCACGCGAACAGCTCGACGAGCGTCGCGCGGTCGAGACCGTGCCGCACGTCGAAATCGGCGACGGGCGCGGCCTGCGCGAACTTGTTCCACGGGCAGACGAGCTGGCAGTCGTCGCAGCCGTACACGCGATTGCCGATCATCGGCCGCAGCGCTTCCGGGATGCTGCCTTTCAGTTCGATCGTCAGGTACGAGATGCAGCGGCGCGCATCGACGCGATACGGCTCGACGATCGCGCCGGTCGGGCATGCGTCGATGCAGCGCGTACAGCTGCCGCAGTGCGCGCCGGGCGTCTCGGGCGCGGCGTCGGGCGCCGTGTGCGCGTCGGTCGGCAGCGGCAGGTCGACGTAGATCTCGCCGAGGAAGAACAGCGAACCGGCATCGCGCTGCAGCAGCAGCGTGTGCTTGCCGCGCCAGCCGACGCCGGCCTTCTGCGCGAGTTCGACCTCGAGCACCGGCGCCGAATCGGTGAACACGCGGTAGCCGAACGCGCCGATCTCGTGCTCGATGCGCTCCGCGAGCGTCTGCAGCCGGTTGCGCAGCACCTTGTGATAATCGCGGCCGCGTGCATAGATCGACACGACGGCCGCCTGCGGATCGTCGAGCCGGGCGCGCTCGCGGGCGCGCCAGTCGTGCGGCACGAGCGCGCCGGGCGCGCCGCCGCGCGCATCGCCGGCGAGCGTTTCGGCCGGCAAATAGGCGAGCCGCACGGAAATCACGCGTCGCGTACCGGCCACAAGTTCGGCCGGGCGCGCGCGTTTCATCCCATGTTTCGCCATATAATCCATTTCGCCGTGGTATCCGGCTTCCAGCCAGGCGGCGAGGCCTGCTTCGGCATCCGAGAGATCGGTATCGCTGATGCCGATCGCCCCGAAACCCAATTCGCGCCCCCACGCCCTGATGCGCGCGGCGAGCGCAGTCAACGCCGCATCGTCGAGCGCGCACGGCGCCGCGCCTTCGGCACGAGTCGAAGGCCTGTCGGATGCGGCGAGTTCCGGTAATCGGTTCATCGCACTATTTTACGAGAATGCCAGCCACGTCCCATACGCCTCACGCCACCACGCTGCCCGCCCCGCTCGCGGAGCGCGTGATCGCACTCGCCGACGAAGCGGCGACCGAGGCATTCGGCACCCGCTTCGCGCACGCGCTCGACGCGGCGCGCATCGCGCTCGATCGCGCGCATGCGTTCGACGGGCTCCAGATCCAGCTGGTCGGCGATCTCGGCGCGGGCAAGACGACCCTCGTGCGCGCGATCCTGCGCGGCCTCGGCCATCAGGGCCGCGTGCGCAGCCCGACCTACACGCTCGTCGAGCCGTACGCGCTCGAACGCAGCGACGGGGAACTCGAGGTCTATCACTTCGATCTGTATCGATTCAACGATCCGGCCGAATGGTCCGACGCAGGCTTTCGCGAATATTTCAATTCGAGCGCGATCTGCCTCGTCGAATGGCCGCAACAGGCGGGCGCCCTGCTCGGCGTGCCCGATCTGGTTTTCTCGCTCGACGTGGATGGCGACGGCCGCGCCCTCACCGTCCGGGCGTACAGCGCTTCAGGAAAGGCATGTCTCGAAAGATGTTGATCAAACCGTTCCGCTCGATCGAATCGGCGGCCACCGCGACGCACAACTGGCGGCGCCGCCAGATCCTGCGCGCGGGTGCGTCGACGCTGGTGCTCGGTCTCGTCGCGCCGCGGCTCGCGCACGCATCGTCGGTGCTCGGCGTGCGCGTGTGGCCCGCGCGCGATTACACGCGCGTCACGATCGAATCCGACCAGCCGCTGCAGAATAGCCAACAGCTGCTGCAGGGTCCCGACCGTCTCGTCGTCGACCTGACCGGCCTCGATCTCGACCAGGCGCTGCGCGACCTCGTGTCGAAGATCGCGCCGAACGACCCGCAGATCCAGTCGGTGCGGGTCGGCCAGTATCAGCCGCACGTCGTGCGGATGGTGTTCGACCTGAAGGGCTCGGTGAAGCCGCAGGTGTTCACGCTGCCGCCCGTCGGCACCTACAAGTACCGGCTCGTGTTCGACCTGTATCCGGCCGTCGCGCCCGATCCGCTGTCCGACCTGATCGCGCAGACGGAACGCAAGGAGCAGGCGCTCAACGACACGACGCGCGCGCAGCAGATGCAACCGCCGACCACGCTGTCCGGCCCCGGCACGCCGCCCTCCACGGGCGACAACAGCGACGCGTTCTTCCAGCGTTTCGCGCAGAACACGCCGGCCGCGCCGCACACGCCGCCGGCCGCCGGCACGCCTTCGGCACCGCCGAAGCCGGCCGTCAAGCCGCCGCCCGTCATCGCGCGCCGCGACGACAGCGACGACGACGGCGACACCTACAAGTTCACCGCGCCGAAATCCGGCAAGGGCGGCACGGTACGCCTGCTGACGGTCGCGATCGATCCGGGCCACGGCGGCGAGGATCCGGGCGCGATCGGCGGCGCCGGCACGTACGAGAAGCACATCGCGCTCGATATCGCGAAGAAGCTGCGCGCGAAGATCGACGGCGCGCCGAACATGCGCGCGATGATGACGCGCGACGCCGACTTCTTCGTACCGCTGAACGTGCGCGTGCAGAAGGCGCGCCGCGTCGGCGCCGACCTGTTCGTGTCGATTCACGCGGACGCGTTCACGACGCCGTCCGCGCGCGGCTCGTCGGTGTTCGCGCTGTCCGACCACGGCGCGACGAGCGCCGCGGCGCGCTGGATGGCGAACAAGGAGAACTCGTCGGACCTGATCGGCGGCATCAACATCAAGACGGCGGACGCGGCCGTGAACCGCGCGCTGTTCGACATGTCGACGACCGCGCAAATCCGCGACTCGCTGCGCTACGGCAACTACGTGCTGAAGGAAGTCGGCGGCATCAACAAGCTGCACAAGGGCTCGGTCGAGCAGGCCGGGTTCGCGGTGCTAAAGGCGCCCGACATTCCGTCGATCCTCGTCGAGACCGCGTTCATCAGCAACCCCGACGAAGAACGCCGGCTCAACGACGACAGCTATCGCGACGAGATGGCCGACGCGATCTTCCGCGGCATCAAGCGTTACTTCGCCGCGAATCCGCCGCTCGCGAAGAACCGGATGGCCTGACGGCTGCCCCTTCCCTGCCGCCGGCACGCGTGGCGTGCCGGCGCGTCACGACGCCGCGAAGCGGCGCAGCACTTTCCCGCCGAACACGTTCACGGCGAGCCCGCCCATCACGAGCACGGTGCCGATCAGCTGCGTGCGCGTCAGATGTTCGTCGAGCAGCAGCGCCGACGACGCGAGCCCGACGACCGGCACCAGCAGCGAGAACTGCGCGACCTGCGCGGCCGGGTAACGCGACAGCAAGCGGCTCCACAGCCCGTAGCCGAGCAGCGTCGCGACGAACGCGAGATAGACGACCGCGAAGATCGATGCGCGGTCGAGCCCGGCGAGCGCGGTCGCGATGCGCTGCGGCCCCTCGAACCACAGCGACAGCAGGAAGAACGGCACGGGCGGCACGAGGCTCGCCCACACCACGAGCGACACGAGGTTCGCCTTCCCGACCTTCTTCGTGACGATATTGCCGAACGCCCACATCGCGGCCGAGCAGATCGTCAGCAGGAAGCCCGCGAGCGTCATCGCGCGGCCGCCCTGTGCGGCGATCACGACGAGCCCGCCGGCGGCGATCGCGAGCCCGACCAGGTTCTGCACACGGAGCCGCTCGCCGAGAAACAGCATCGCGAACACGAGCGTGAAGAACGCCTGCGACTGCAGCACGAGCGATGCGAGGCCGGCCGGCATGCCGACGTACATGCCGGTGAACAGGAACACGAACTGGCCGAGCTGGATCGTCGCGCCGTACAACACCAGCAGGCGCCACGGAATCCGCGGCCGACGCACGAAGAACACCGCGGGCACGGCCGCCAGCGTGAAGCGCAGCGCACCGAGCAGCATCGGCGGCATCCCGTGCAGGCCGACCTTGATCACGACGAAGTTCACACCCCACGCAAGGATCACGACCAGCGCGAGCAGCAAGTCCTTCGGGGCCATCATCGGCGTCTCCTCGATTCGAATCGTTGTGCAAAGCCCCCGTCCTGTCGCTTCGCGCCAGCCCCCGAGGGGGTCGGGAAAACCTGGGGCGGCCCGGCGTTTTCCCGAGAAGCGCGTCAGTCTACCGGGTTTCGCCGCGCGGCCCGATACCCGCGCGGCGCGCATGGAATCGACGGCGGGCGCCCAGTACAATGACCGGCATCCCCCGCCGCCCCACTGGAGCCGCCATGACCGACTCGATCAAAGCCCTGCTGAAGCCGCACGTGCGCGACATCGGCAACCTGCAGGTGCGCCGCACGCTGCCCGCACTCGCCGCGCGTCTCGTCGGCCCGTTCATCTTCTTCGATCACATGGGGCCGGCCACGCTGCCGGCCGGCACGGGGCTCGACGTGCGCCCGCATCCGCACATCGGGCTCGCGACCGTCACCTACCTGTTCGACGGCGCGATCCTGCACCGCGACAGCCTCGGCTCGCTGCAGGAAATCGTGCCGGGCGACGTGAACTGGATGACGGCCGGCCGAGGGATCGTCCACTCCGAACGCACGCCCGACGCACAGCGCGCCAGCGGCCACACGGTGCACGGCATCCAGACCTGGGTCGCGCTGCCGCAGGCGCACGAGACGACCGAGCCGTCGTTCGAGCACCATGCGGCCGACACGCTGCCCAAGCGCAACGACGACGGCGTGGCGCTGACGGTCATCGCCGGCGACGCATTCGGGCTGCGCTCGCCCGTCACGACGTTCTCGCGCACGCTGTACGTCGCGGCCGAATTCGCGGCCGGCGGCCGGCTCGAACTCGATGCGTCGCACGAGGAGCGCGCGGTCTATGTGGTCGACGGCGAGCTCGCGATCGACGGCACGCCGGTGCCGGCCGAACAGATGGCCGTGCTCGCGCCGGGCGCCACGGTCACGCTGACGAGCGGCAGCGGCGCGCGCGCGATGCTGCTCGGCGGCGACAAGATCGACGGCGAACGCTTCATCGAGTGGAATTTCGTCGCCAGCAGCCGCGACGCGATCGAGCGCGCGAAAGCAGCGTGGACGCGCCAGGAACTGGGCAAGGTGCCGGGCGAGACCGAGTGGATTCCGCTGCCCGAGTCGAAGCCGCGTTGAAAAAGGGGCGCGCCGCCCCCATCCTGACGATATTCGAACCGAAGAGAACGACATGGACACCACGCTTGCCACTTTCGAGAAAGACGTCATCGAGGCGTCGCTGGACACGCCCGTGCTGGTCGACTTCTGGGCGCCGTGGTGCGGCCCCTGCAAGACGCTCGGCCCGCTGCTGGAAAAGCTCGAAGCCGACTACGAAGGCCGCTGGAAGCTCGTGAAGGTCAACGTCGACGAGAACCAGGAACTGGCCGCGCACTTCCAGACGCGCAGCATCCCGCACGTGATCGCGTTCGCCGACGGCCGCCCGGTCGATCAATTCGTCGGCGTCCTGCCCGAAGGCCAGTTGCGCGCGTTCCTCGACCGGCTGCTGCCGGCGCCCGAGGAAGCCGAGCGCCGCGCCGCGCAATACGCGATCGCCGAGCAGCGCTACGACGATGCGCTCACGCACCTCGAAGCGGCGCTCGCGCTGAACCCCGGCTTCGACGACGCGCGCCTCGACCTGATCGAACTGCTGCTCGCGCACAACCAGGTCGACGCCGCGCGTGCCGAGACCGAGCGCCTGTCGCCGCAAACGGTGCAGAACGGCGATCCGCGCTACCAGGCGATCAAGACCCGGTTCGACGCGCTCGACGCCACGGCCGACCTGCCGCCGACCGACGCGCTCGAAGCCCGCATCGCGGCGAACCCGGCCGACCTCGACGCGCGCTTCGACCTCGCGCAGAGCCTGATCGCGCGGCGCGCGTACGAAGGCGCGGTGGAGCAGTTGCTGGAAATCGTCAAGCGCGACCGCGCGTACGGCGACGATCTCGGCCGCCGCACGTTGATCTCGGTGTTCGAGCTGGCCGGCGATCGCCCCGATCTCGTCGCCGGGTGGCGACGCAAGCTGAGCATGGCGCTCAACTGACCCGATACGGCGATTCAGCCGGGCCGCCACGGCCCGGCCGGACGCCGGATCGCTTGCGGCGCACGACCCGCGCCGCACCCTCAACCGTCGATGCGCGCGCGTCGCGCGCTCAGCCGGCGGCCCGCGCCGCGATCGCGCGCAGCGCATGCGCGGCGGCCGCGAACCCGAAGCTCGCGGTCACGCACACGCTCGAGCCGAATCCCGCGCAGTTGAGCCCCGCGACATGCGCGGCCGCGGACGGCTCGGCACCGTCCTCGAGGTCGCACGCGGCCGCTTCCGGATAGATCAGCGGCTCGTCCGAATACACGGCGCTGACCTTGAAACGCGCCTTCGGCCCGCGCGGAAAACCGTGCTGCTTGCGCAACTGCGCACGCACCTTCGACAGCAGCGGATCCTGGATCGTCAGCGCGAGATCGTCGATGCGGATGCGCGTCGGGTCGAGCTGGCCGCCCGCGCCGCCCACGACGATCAGCGGCTGCCGCTTCGCGACGCACCATGCGATCAGCGCGACCTTCGTGCGCACGCTGTCGATCGCATCGATCACGTAGTCGAAGCCGCCGCCGAGCAGCGCGTCGAAGTTGTCGGGCTCGACGAAATCCTCGATCCGGTTCACACGGCACGCGGGATCGATCAACGCGATCCGCTCGGCCATCGCGTCGACCTTCGGCTTGCCGTAATTGCCGTCGAGCGCGTGGATCTGCCGGTTCGTATTGCTTTCCGCGACGTTGTCGAGATCGATCAGCGTCAGCGTGCCGACCGCGTTGCGCGCGAGCGCCTCGGCCACCCACGACCCGACGCCGCCGATGCCGATCACCGCGACGTGCGCGCGCTCGAACGCGGCGGCCGCCGGCGCGCCGTACAGGCGCGCGACGCCGCCGAAGCGCCGCGCGCGATCCACGTCAAGCTGGATTTGCGGGGTCGGGGTAAGATCAGAAGAACTGGGCGGGGCAGCGTCGGCAGCGGACATGGCAGCAAGGAAAACGTAAGTCGTGCAGCCCTCTATTTTGCCTGAACTCCCCGCTCGCACGCGCCACTGTGCACGCACGATTCCCGCGCGTTCGCTATACTGGCCCCAGATTGAAGCGTTTGCATAACATGACGACTCTCGCCGATCTCCGCATCAACTATTCACGCGCTTCGCTCGACGAAGCCGATGCCGCCCCCAGCCCTTTCGCCCAGTTCGATCGCTGGTTCAAGGAGGCGCTCGCCGCCAAGCTGCCCGAGCCGAACACGATGACGCTCGCGACCGTCGGCGCCGACGGCCGGCCGTCGGCGCGGATCGTGCTCATCAAGGGCGTCGACGAGCGCGGGTTCGTCTTTTTCACCAATTACGAAAGCCGCAAGGGGCACGATCTCGCCGTGCATCCGCAAGCCGCGCTGCTGTTCTACTGGATCGAGCTCGAACGCCAGGTGCGCATCGAAGGCCGGATCGAGAAAACCAGTGCGGAAGAAAGCGACCGCTATTTCGCGTCGCGCCCGCTCGGCTCGCGCATCGGCGCATGGGCGTCCGACCAGAGCACCGTGATCGACAGCCGCGCGACGCTCGAAGCGCGCGAACAGGCCGTCAGCGAACGCTACGGCGACAACCCGCCGCGCCCGCCGCACTGGGGCGGCTACCGCCTCGTGCCCGACTCGATCGAGTTCTGGCAAGGGCGCCCGTCGCGGCTGCACGACCGCCTGCTCTATACGCGCGACGCCTCGACGGCGGCGGGCTGGACGATCTCGCGCCTGTCGCCGTAAGCGCGGCGCCGGCGCACGCCGGTCGTGTCTCGTGTTGCATCCGGGCGCCCGCTTCGCAAGCGGCGGGCGCCGGTCAAGATACTTGGCTGTATTCGATTCAACGAACAAACGGAGAATCCAAATGTTCTGGGAAAAGAAGCTGGCACAGTGGGCGGACGAAGTACGGGCGAAAGCGAACATACCGGCGCGCCTCGTGCTGTGGAACGGCGAGCAACTCGATTTCGGCACCTTCAGCGCACCGCAGGTCACGCTGAAGGTAAACAGCGCGTCGGCGTTGCCGCTGCTGCTCGAACCGAGCCTCGACAATCTCGGCGAGGCGTACGTGAAGGGCAAGATCGACATCGAAGGCAAGCTGTCGGACATCATCAACATCGGCTACTCGCTCGCCCGCAGCACCGTGACGAGCGCGAGCAAGCTCGCGCGCGTGAAACGCTACTTCAATCATTCGAAGAGCACCGACAAGAAGGCGATCCAGTACCACTACGACGTCTCGAACGCGTTCTACCAGTTGTGGCTCGACGAGAACATGGTGTACTCGTGCGCGTACTTCGAGAACGGCGACGAGGATCTCGCCACCGCGCAAATCAAGAAGATCGACCACATCCTGACGAAGATCCAGCTCGAGCCCGGCCAGCGCCTGCTCGACATCGGCTGCGGCTGGGGTGCGCTCGTGCTGCGCGCCGCGCAGAAGTTCGGCGCGACGTGTCTCGGCGTGACGCTGTCGCAGAACCAGTTCGACCTGGCGACCGCGCGTGTAAAGGCCGCGGGGCTGGAAGACAGGATCGAGATTCGTCTGCAGGATTACCGCGAGATCGAAGGCCAGTTCGACCGCATCACGAGCGTCGGGATGTTCGAGCACGTCGGCCGCAAGAACCTGCCGCTCTACTTCTCGCGCATCCATGACCTGCTCGCCGACGACGGCATCGCGATGAACCACGGGATCACGTCGACCGACGCGGAAAGCGGCGAGACGGCGCTCGGCGGCGGCGAATTCATCGACCGCTACGTGTTCCCGGACGGCGAGCTGCCGCACATCAGCCTCGCGCTCGAAGCGGCGCAGCGCGGCGGGCTCGAAGCGGTTGACGTCGAAAGCCTGCGCCGGCACTATGCGCGCACGCTCGACATCTGGACGGAAAACTTCGAGGCGAAGGCCGACCAGGCGAAAGCCCTCGTCGACGACGAAAAATTCCGCATCTGGCGCGTGTATCTTGCCGGCTGCGCGTATGCATTCGAGCACGACGACGTGTCGATCTTCCAGATCGTGTGCCGCAAGGCCGGACGCAGCGCGAAAACGCTGCCGTGGTCGCGGCGCTATATGTACGAACACGCGCTGCCGCGCTAGGCGGCGCTTCACGCTGGGCATGCATGGGTGACGGCAGGACGCGGCGCAAGACGCCGCCGGAACGACAGCAGCGCGACGACACGGACGGGTCGCACGCCGACGGGCAATTCGACCTGTTCGGCGTGCCGGCGGACGCGGCACGCGCGTCGCCGTCACCCACTGACGCCCCCCACCCCGCCCGCACCGATGAACCGGTGACGCCGCAGGCGCAGGACGAAGCGCCGCCGGCACCGCGTGCCCGGGCCCCCTCCCGCGCGGCCGACGACGAACCGGCACCGTCCTCGGGGCTGCTGTGGGACGAACCGTCGCCGCCCGCCGCGCCGCCGAAGAAGGGCCGGCGCAAGCGCGGCGTGCTGCCCGCGCCGATCTCGGCGGACGTTGCCGACGCCGCGGCCGGCCTGCCGCCGAACGTCCGGCTCGGCACGTCGTCGTGGTATTTCCCCGGCTGGAACGGCATCGTCTACGACGGCGATTTCGCGCAGACGAAGCTGTCGCGCGAAGGGCTCGAAGCGTACGGCGCGCATCCGCTCCTCAGGAGCGTGAGCCTCGACCGGTCGTTCTACGGCCCGCTGTCGGTGGCCGACTACCTGCGCTACGCGCAGCAGGTGCCCGACGACTTCCGTTTCGTCGTGAAGGCGCCGGCCTCGGTGACCGACGCGGTGATCCGCGGCCGCCGCGGCGAACCGTCGGGACCGAACCCGACCTTCCTCGACGCCGCGCTCGCGACCCGCGAATTCGTGCAGCCATGCCTCGAAGGGCTCGGCCGGAAAGCCGGCGTGCTCGTGTTCCAGTTCTCGCCGCTGCCCGACCCGTTGCTTGCCGAACCGGCCGCGCTGATCGACCGGCTGACCGCGTTCTTCGCGGCGCTCCCGCCGCTCGCGCCGGCAGCCGACGGCCCGCGTTATGCGATCGAGATCCGTGACGCGAGCCTGCTCACGCCGCGCTTCATCCGCGCGCTCGCGTCGCTCGGCGTGCGCTACTGCGTCGGGCTGCACGCGCGAATGCCCGACCCGCTGCGCCAGGCCGCCGCGCTCGCGCTGCTCGACGGCGACGCACCGGGCCCGCTGATCGTGCGCTGGAGCCTGCACGGCGGCTTCAAGTACGAACAGGCGAAAGCGAAATACGAGCCGTTCGACAAACTCGTCGACGAGGATCCGGCCACGCGCTCGGCGCTCGCCGAACTGGCCGCGCGCTACGCGCTGGCCGGGCAGCCGGTGATCATCACGATCAACAACAAGGCGGAAGGCTCCGCGCCGCTGTCGTGCATCGCGCTCGCGCGCGAAATCGCCGCCGCGTGCGCGCAGTGGCGCAACGAGGCGGCGTAACGGAGGGGGCGTAACGCCCGGCCCGGCCGGCTACCCGCTTACGCGCCGCGCAGCGACTTCAGCCGGTGCGAGAACTTCTGCCGGAATTTCGCGAGCTTCGGCCCGATCACGACCGAGCAGTAGCCCTGCCCCGGGTTACGCGCGTAATAGTTCTGGTGATAGTCCTCGGCCGGCCAGTAGTTGCCGTCGAGCGGCACGACCTGCGTGACGATCGGCTGGCCGAACACCTGCTCGCGCTCGAGCTCGCGGATCACGTCGAGCGCCGTGTCGCGCTGCGCATCCGAATGCGTGAACACGACCGACCGGTACTGCGTGCCGACGTCGTTGCCCTGCCGGTTCAGCTGGGTCGGATCGTGCGTCGCGAAGAAGATCTCGAGGATCTCGCGATACGCGATGCGCGCCGGATCGAACGTCACGTTGACGACTTCCGCGTGGCCCGTGTCGCCTTCGCAGATGTCGCGGTAGCCCGGATTGCGCGTATGGCCGCCCGCATAACCCGACTGGACGGCCGTCACGCCGTCGACGTCGAGAAACACGGCCTCCGTGCACCAGAAACACCCGCCTCCCAAAGTCGCGGTTTCAAGCATCTCGTTCCCCATGAATTCAGACCCTCGTTGATGACGGCCGCGGCACACCCGTGCCGGCTGCCGCCGTTCCATCCCGCCGCCGCGCGGCCCGCGATGCGGGGCACGGCGACACTCCGGCAAGTATCTCACTCGCGCGCGAACCTGGCAGATTGCACAGGTGCCGCGCGCGACTCGCCGCACGTTTCTCGTCTACACTGAGGCACGCGCGAGCGGCGGCAAACCCGTCGCCGCGCACGCAGCGCCCGATGCATGCCCGACCCTGATGCAAACATCATCTGCCGGAACATCGATATGCACGCCTTAACAGAATTCGCCTGCGTCGCCCGCCTGGCCGGCGTCGCGCCGCGGGCCGCCGCTTCCACCGTACCAACGCCAGGCCACGCGTCCGTCCCGCCCCCGGCGCGGCGATCCCGCGTATTGCCTTTACCGGCTTTCCCCGCTTTCACGATCTGATGCATGGCAACGCGCGTGGCACCGACACGTGCGTCCGCCTGCCGATCGCATCCGCCGGCACGATGCGCGCCGCGCGGCCATCCCGACCCGCACGCCCGCAACGAACGGCCGTGCGTTCACGATCCGAACCCATCGAGAGGGCATCACCATGAGCATGCGGCCTGACCCGACGTTTCATGCTTCACCCGAGCTTGCGATGCAGGCGCCGGCGGAGGAATTTGCCTATACGTTGTTGCTGAGCCCCGATTTTTCCAGACCCGACGCGCTCGCCGTGATCGACGTGAAGCCCGGATCGCCGACCTACGGAAAAATCGTGCATACGGTGACGATGCCGAACACCGGCGACGAGTTTCACCACTTCGGCTGGAATGCGTGCTCGTCGTCGCTGTCGCCGCTGACCGGCCATGCGTTCCTCGAGCGCCGCTTCCTGATCATCCCGGGCCTGCGCTCGTCGCGCATCTACGTGATCGATACGAAGCCGCACCCGACGCAGGCGCGCATCCACAAGATCATCGAGCCCGACGAGATCTTCGCGAAGACCGGCTACTCGCGCCCGCACACCGTGCATTGCGGCCCCGAAGGCATCTACGTGAGCACGCTCGGCGGCGCGGGCAAGGACGGCACCGACGGCGCGCCCGGCATCTTCATCATGGATTGCGAGACGTTCGACGTGCTCGGCCGCTGGGAGATCGACCGCGGCTCGCAGGACAAGCACTACGACTTCTGGTGGAACCTGCCGCGCGACTACATGGTGTCGAGCGAATGGGCGCTGCCGCCGCAGTTCGAGAACGGCATCGTCCCCGAGGACCTGCTCGCGAACAAGTACGGGCACCGGCTGCATTTCTGGGACCTGCGCGCGCGGCGCAACGTGCAGACGATCGATCTCGGCGCGCAGCACCAGATGGCGCTGGAGGTACGGCCCGCGCACGACCCGGCGCGCGAATACGGGTTCGTCGGCGTCGTCGTCGATACGACCAACCTCGAAGGCTCGATCTGGACCTGGTGGCGTGAGGACGGCAAGTTCCATGTGAAGAAGACCGCGACGATTCCCGCCGAGCCGGCCACGGCCGATGAGCTGCCGCCGCTGCTGCAGGGATTCGGCGCGGTGCCGCCGCTCGTGACCGACATCGACCTGTCGCTCGACGACCGCTTCCTGTACGTGTCGTGCTGGGGCACCGGCGAGATGCGCCAGTACGACGTGTCGGATCCGCACAATCCGGTGCTCGCGGGGTCGGTACGCATCGGCGGCATCGCGCGCCGTGCGCCGCACACGAACGGCCGCCGGTTCGCAGGCGGCCCGCAGATGGTCGAGATCAGCCGCGACGGCCGGCGCGTGTACTGGACCAATTCGCTGTATTCGACGTGGGACGACCAGTTCTATCCGGACGGCGTGCCGGGCGCGCAGGTGCTCGCGCATGCGGGGCCGGACGGCGGGCTGACGCTCGCCGACGACTACTGGGTCGAATTCCCCGACGGCTATCGCGCGCACCAGATCCGGCTCGAAGGCGGCGACTGCTCGACCGACTCGTTCTGCTATCCGTCGGTCGGGCGTTGAACGCCGGCCTGCACGCGCAGGTCGCCCTGTGGGCGGCCGTGCTCGCGAGCGGCGTCTATCACGGGCTCAATCCCGCGATGGGCTGGCCGCTCGCGGTATCGAACGCGCTGATGACGCGCCGCGGCACCGCGCTCGTCGCGGCGCTCGGCTATCTCGCGCTCGGCCATGCGCTCGCGGTCTTCGCGGTGATGCTGCCGTTCGGGCTGCTCGCCGCGCTGCTCGCGTGGCAGTCGGCGATCCGGATCGGCGCGAGCGCGCTCGTGATCGGCTTCGGCGCCGTGCTGCTGATCCGGCGCCGGCACCCGCGTGCGCTCGCGCGAATCCCGCCGGCGCGGCTCGGCCTGTGGTCGTTCGCGGTCGCGATCGCGCACGGCGCGGGGCTGATGCTGGTGCCGGTCTACCTCGGGCTGTGCGGCCTCGACCGCGATGCGGGCCACCGCGCCGCGACCGTGCTCGTCGATGCGCATCTCGGGATGGCACTCGTCGTCGCGGCCGTGCACGCGGCCGCGATGATCGCCGCGGGCGGCGGGCTCGCATGGCTCGTGTACCGCTATCTCGGGCTGAAGTTCGTGTCGCGGAGCTGGTTCAATCTCGATGCCGTGTGGGCATCGAGCCTGATCGTGACGGGTGCGCTGTCGCTCGGACTGGCGGCGGCGCGATAGCGCGGTGGCGCCGGCCGGCAGGATGCGCCGGCGCGGCACCCGAACGGGCACGACGGCCAGGCCGCCCGCCCGCGGCAGCGCATCCCGCCGCGCGACGCAGTGTTCGCTATGCCACCCTGCCCCCGCGATGCGCCGTCCGGCCGGGCCCGCCAGCCCCGATTCCGCTAAAATCGGGCCATGCGCACCCCTTCCCAATCGACCGCCTTGTCGCCTTTCGTCCGCCGTGCCCGCGCCACCCGCGTCGCGCCGCGCCTGCCTGTCTCGTTCCGGATGGTGGCCCGATGAGCCGCGCCAACCCGCCGGATTTCGACGCGACCGCCTTCCGGCAGGCACTCGGCCAGTTCGCGACGGGCGTGACGGTGATCACGACGCGCGCACCGTCCGGGCAGCTGATCGGCATCACCGCGAGCTCGTTCAACTCGGTTTCGCTCGATCCGCCGCTGGTGCTGTGGAGTCTCGCGCACAAATCGGCGTCGACGCCCGTGTTCCGCGGCAACAGTCATTACGTGGTGAACGTGCTCGCGGCGTCGCAGCTCGACCTGTGCAAGCGCTTCTCGACCTACAAGGGCGACCGCTTCGAAGGGATCGCGCATGCGGCCGGCAACTCGGGGATGCCGGTGCTCGACGGCGCGCTCGCGTGGTTCGAATGTCACAACCGCAGCCGCTACGACGAAGGCGACCACGTGATCTTCGTCGGCGAAGTCGAACGCTGCGGCGTGCGTGCGGTATCGGACGCGACCCCGCCGCTGGTGTTCCACGGCGGCGGCTTCCACGGCCTCACACCGCTTTGATCGCCCCCGTGCGCGCCAGCCCGACCGGCGCGCCGGCTTCATCCTTCAGCGTCTGCAGCACGATGTTCGAACGGATGTCCATCACGCCCGGCGCCTTGTAGAGCCGGTTCAGCACGAAATCCGAATAGTGCTTGAGGTTGTGCGCGAGCACGCGCAGCAGATAGTGGCTCTCGCCGGTCACGACGAACGCGCCGACCACCTCCGGCCATTCGCGCAGCGCTTCCGCGAAGCGCTCGTGCCATTGATTCTCTTCGTTGCGCATCGACACCTGTACGAACGCCTCGAGCTCGAAGCCGAGCTTCTCGCGGCTCAGGCACGCGCGATAGTGCTCGATCACGCCCTGCTCCTCGAGCAGGCGCATGCGGCGCAGGCAGGCGGACGGCGAAAGCGAAATGCGTTCCGCCAGGTCGAGATTGCTGATTCTGCCCTCCTCCTGCAGTACCGCCAGAATCCGGCAGTCGGTGGCATCGAGCGTGATCGCGTGCATTTTTGGTCCCCGTTTTCCCTCTCAGTCGAATTATCTGCCAATCCGGCGGATTGTCCATGTTTATTTCGCAAGCACTTTCTGCGAGCGTCCACCTATCATTCGAAGCATCGACTCACCGATTCGTCATGCCATGGACACCCTCTGGGACATCTCGCCGCCTGTCAGCCCCGCCACGCCCGTGTGGCCGGGCGATACGCCGGTTTCCGTCGAACGCGTATGGCGGATGGAAGCCGGCTCGCCGGTCAACGTCGCGCGCGTGACGCTGTCGCCGCACACCGGCGCGCACTGCGATGCGCCGCTGCATTACGACGCCGACGGCGCGCCGATCGGCGCCGTGCCGCTCGACACCTATCTCGGCCCGTGCCGCGTGATCCATTGCATCGGCGCATCGCCGGTCGTGCAGCCGGCCGACATCGCGGCCGCGCTCGACGGCGTGCCGCCGCGCGTGCTGCTGCGCACCTGTGCGCGCGCCAGCGTCGAGCAGTGGGACAGCGATTTCTGCGCGGTCGCGCCCGCGGCCGTCGACCTGCTCGCCGCCCGCGGCGTGAAGCTGATCGGCATCGATACGCCGTCGCTCGACCCGCAGGAATCGAAGACGATGGACGCGCATCACCGCGTGCGCGCGCACCGGATGGCGATCCTCGAAGGCATCGTGCTCGACGACGTGCCGCCCGGCGACTACGAACTGATCGCGCTGCCGCTGAAATTCGCGACGCTCGACGCGAGCCCCGTGCGCGCGGTGCTGCGCGCACTGCCCGCGCATGCTTCCTGATTACCCCGACCCACGACCCCACATCATGATCAAGACCCGTGAAGACGCGCTCGCGCTCGACCGCGACGACCCGCTTGCCCCGCTGCGCGACCAGTTCTCGCTGCCCGACGGCGTGATCTACCTCGACGGCAACTCGCTCGGCGCGCAGCCCCGCGCGTCGGCCGCGCGTGCGCAGCAGGTGATCGGCGCCGAATGGGGCGAAGGCCTGATCCGCAGCTGGAACACGGCCGGCTGGTTCGCGCTGCCGCGCCGTCTCGGCGACAAGCTCGCGACGCTGATCGGCGGCGCGCCGGGCGAAACGGTCGTCACCGATACCATCTCGATCAACCTGTTCAAGCTGCTGTCGGCGATGCTGCGCCACCAGGCCGGGCGCGCGCCCGAACGCCGCGTGATCGTGTCGGAACGCTCGAACTTCCCGACCGACCTGTATATCGCGCAGGGGCTGATCGAACAGCTCGGCGGCGCTTACGAGCTGCGCCTGATCGACGATCCGGCCGACCTGCCCGCCGCGCTCGGCGCGGACACGGCCGTCGCGATGATCACGCACGTGAACTACCGCACCGGCTACATGCACGACATGCCGGCCGTCACGCAGCTCGTGCACGACGCGGGCGCGCTGATGCTGTGGGATCTCGCGCACTCGGCCGGCGCGGTGCCGGTCGACCTGAACGGCGCGCGCGCGGACGGCGCGGTCGGCTGCACGTACAAGTACCTGAACGGCGGCCCGGGCTCGCCCGCGTTCGTGTGGGTGCCGCAGCGCCATCACGCGCATTTCTCGCAGCCGCTGTCCGGCTGGTGGGGCCACCGCGCGCCGTTCGCGATGCAGCCGGGCTTCGCGCCCGATCCGGGCATCGCGCGCTTCCTGTGCGGCACGCAGCCGATCGTGTCGATGTCGATGGTCGAATGCGGGCTCGACGTGTTCCTGCAGACCGACATGCTGGCGATCCGCCGCAAGTCGCTCGCGCTGACCGATGCGTTCATCGCGCTCGTCGAAGCACGCTGCGCGGGCTTGTCGCTGAAGCTCGTCACGCCGCGCGCGCATCACCAGCGCGGCTCGCAGGCGAGCTTCGAACATCCGCACGGCTACGAAGTGATGCAGGCGCTGATCGCGCGCGGCGTGATCGGCGACTACCGCGAGCCGTACGTGCTGCGCTTCGGCTTCACGCCGCTCTATACGCGCTTCGCCGACGTGTGGGACGCCGTCGAAACGCTGCGCGACATCCTCGCCACCGACGCGTGGAAGGCGCCCGAGTTCGCCGAACGCGGCGCGGTGACCTGACCGTCATTACCCGGCGCGCGCCGCGCGTTCGTCATTCAAATCTGGAGAGAGTCGTGAATTCTGGTCATATGCAGCCACCCGGCGGCGACGCGCCGGCGGGCTGCCCGTTCTCGGGCGCACGCGCCCCCCAACCGGCACCGGCCGCGCACGAAGCGCCGCACGTGCCCGGCGATGCCGGCTGGCACAACGCGCAACTCGATTTCTCGAAGTCGATGAGCTATGGCGACTACCTGTCGCTGAATTCGATCCTCGATGCGCAACATCCGCTGTCGCCCGATCACAACGAGATGCTGTTCATCATCCAGCATCAGACGAGCGAGCTGTGGATGAAGCTCGCGCTGTTCGAGCTGCGCGGCGCGCTCGACGCGGTGCGCACCGACGCGCTGCCGCCCGCGTTCAAGATGCTCGCGCGCGTGTCGCGCATCCTCGAGCAACTGGTGCAGGCGTGGAACGTGCTGTCGACGATGACGCCGTCCGAATACTCGGCGATGCGCCCGTACCTCGGCCAGTCGTCGGGCTTCCAGTCGTACCAGTATCGCCAGCTCGAATTTCTGCTCGGCAACAAGAACGCGCAGATGCTGCAGCCGCATGCGCACCGGCCCGACCTCCTCGAACAGGTGCGCGCGACGCTCGAAGCGCCGTCGTTCTACGACGAAGTCGTGCGCCTGCTCGCGCGGCGCGGGTTCCCGATCGCGGCGCAACGGCTCGATCGCGACTGGACGCAGCCGACACGGCACGACGAGACGGTCGAAGCCGCATGGCTCGAGGTGTATCGCCACCCGCAGCAGCACTGGGAGCTGTACGAGATGGCCGAGGAACTCGTCGATCTCGAGGATGCGTTCCGCCAGTGGCGCTTCCGTCACGTGACGACGGTCGAGCGCATCATCGGCTTCAAGCAGGGCACGGGCGGCACGAGCGGCGCGCCGTACCTGCGCAAGATGCTCGACGTCGTGCTGTTCCCCGAACTCTGGCACGTGCGCACCACGCTGTAACGCCCGTCACGCGCCCGCCGTCACGACGACGTGCGGGCCGCCCCCTGCCTTCATGCGGCCGCACGCCGCCGACACCGTTTTCCCATCCGGCCCTTTGCGCGCGCGGCTCCCGGGCCGTGCCCACGCCGCCGCAGTGCACCATCGAAATGCCGTTTCCCCGCCTTGACTTTCGCTCGCCCGAATACGATCATTCGCTCACATAAAGAGCAAATGATCGTATTCGACTGAGAAGACTGGCACGAACAGGAGACAACGGATGAGCGAATCGCCCTCCGCCCGCGCGCCCGTGCTGCTGCACATCGGCGCTGGCTCGTTTCACCGCGCGCACCAGGCGTGGTATCTGCATCGCGTGAACGCGGCCGTCCCGGCCGACGAACGCTGGTCGCTGACCGTCGGCAACATCCGCGACGACATGCGCGCGACGATGGACGCGCTCGCCGCACAGCACGGCGCCTACACGCTCGAAACCGTCACGCCGCAAGGCGAGCGCGCGTACGAGACGATCCGCGCGATCACGCGCGTGCTGCCGTGGTCGATCGACCTCGCCGCGCTGGTCGATGCCGGCGCCGATCCGGCCTGCCGGATCGTGTCGTTCACCGTCACCGAAGGCGGCTACTACCTCGACGAACACAACCGGCTCGACGTCGCGAACGCCGATCTGGCGGCCGACCTGCAGGGCGCGCGCACGACGCTATACGGCGCGCTCGCGGCGCTGCTCGCCGAACGCGTGAAGCGCGGCGCGGGCCCGCTCACGCTGCAGAGCTGCGACAACCTGCGCAACAACGGCGCGCGCTTTCGCGCGGGGATGCGCGAATTTCTCGAACGGCGCGGCGAAACGGCCCTTCTCGCGTGGTTCGACGCGCACGTCGCGACGCCGAGCGCGATGGTCGACCGCATCACGCCGCGCCCGACCGCCGACGTGCGCGAACGCGTGCGCGCGGCCACCGGCATCGACGATGCATGCCCGGTGATGGGCGAATCGTTCATCCAGTGGGTGATCGAGGACCGCTTCGCGGCCGGCCGGCCGCGTTGGGAACTGGCCGGCGCCGAGCTCGTCGACGACGTGCACCCGTACGAGGAAGCGAAGATCCGCATCCTCAACGCGACGCACAGCTGCATCGCGTGGGCCGGCACGCTCGCGGGCTACACCTACATTCACGAAGGCACGCACGACGCGGCGATCCGCCGCTTCGCGCACGACTACGTGACGCAGGACGTGATCCCGTGCCTGAGCCCGAGCCCGCTCGATCTCGCGCGCTACCGCGACGTCGTGCTCGAACGCTTCGGCAACCCGTACGTGCTCGACACCAACCAGCGCGTCGCGGCCGACGGCTTCTCGAAGATCCCCGGCTTCATCGCGCCGACGCTCGTCGAATCGTTCGCACGCGGCGCGGCGCCGGTGGCCACCGCGGTGCTGCCCGCGTTGTTCCTGCGCTTTCTCGAACGCTGGGCGCGCGGCCTGCTGCCGTATGCGTACCAGGACGGCGTGATGGACGACGGCGCCGCGCGGGCGATCGCCGAAGCCGACGACCCGGTCGTCGCGCTGGGCGCGAGCCGCGCGCTGTGGGGCTCGCTCGCCGGCAATGCGGCGCTGTTCGAGGCGCTGCGCGGCGCGCTCGCGCGGGTCGACGCATGGCTGGCGCAGCGCTGACGCGCATCCGGGCGAACCTGCCTTGGCACGTGCGCTGCCGCGCGGCTAAAGTAGCGACTCCCCACTGACGGAACGGATCGCTCATGTATCTCGGCATCGACCTCGGCACCTCGGAAGTGAAGGTATTGCTGCTGGCCCCCGACGGCACGGTCGTCGGCACGGCCGGCACGCCGTTCACCGTGTCGCGGCCGCATCCGCGCTGGGCGGAACAGCATCCTGACGACTGGTGGCAAGGCACGCTCGCCGCGCTCGCCACGTTGCGCGAGCGGCACCCGCACGCGTTCGCGCAGGTGCGCGGCATCGGCCTGTCGGGGCAGATGCACGGCGCCGTGCTGCTCGGCCGCGACGATCGCGTGCTGCGCCCGGCGATCCTGTGGAACGACATGCGCAGCGCCGACGAATGCGCGCTGCTCACCGAGCGCGCGCCCGATCTCCATGCACTGGCCGGCAATCTCGCGATGCCGGGCTTCACCGCACCGAAACTGCTGTGGGTCGCGAAGCACGAACCCGACGTGTTCGCCGCCACCGCGTGCGTGCTGATGCCGAAGGACTACCTGCGGTTCCGGATGACCGGCGCGAAAGTGTCCGACCCGTCGGACGCGGCCGGCACGCTGTGGCTCGACGTCGCGCGCCGCGACTGGTCCGACGGATTGCTCGCCGCCTGCGACATGACGCGCGACCAGATGCCGCGCATCGTCGAGGGCAACGCGCCGTCCGGCACGCTGCGCGCGGACGTCGCACGCACGCTCGGGCTGTCGGAGGCCGTCGTGGTCGCGGGCGGCGGCGGCGACAACGCGACGAGCGCGCTCGGCATCGGCGCGATCCACGCGGGCGACGGCTTCGTGTCGCTCGGCACGTCGGGCGTACTGAGCGTGGTCGGCGACCGTTTCATGCCGAACCCCGCGTCCGCCGTTCATGCGTTCTGCCATGCGATTCCCGATCGCTGGCAATTGATGAGCGTCGTGCTGTCGGCCGCGAGCTGCCTGCGCTGGGTCTGCAAGCTGACGGGCACCGACGAGCCCGCGCTGCTCGCCGAAGTCGAAGCGCTCGACGCCGACGCGCTCGCGACGGCGCCGCTGTTCCTGCCCTACCTGTCCGGCGAACGCACGCCGCACAACGACCCGTATGCGCAGGGCGTGTTCTTCGGCATGACGCATGCGACCGAGCGCGCGCATCTCGGCTACGCGGTGCTCGAAGGCGTGACGCTCGGCCTCGCCGACGGCCTCGACGCATTGCATGCGGCCGGCGTCGAAACCGACCAGCTGTCGCTGATCGGCGGCGGCGCGCGCAGCGCGTTCTGGGCGCAATTGCTCGCCGACGCGTTGAACGTGCGCACGCGCCAGATCGGCGGCGGCGAAACGGGCGCGGCGCTCGGTGCGGCGCGGCTCGGCTGGCTGGCCGTCGGCGGCGATCCGCACACGGTGCTGACCAAGCCGCCGGTGCGTGCCGAATACGCGCCGGACGCCGCCCGCCATGCACGGCTGCGCGAACGCCTCGATGCATTCCGCTCGCTGTACCGCCACGTGCAACCGCTGTACGAACCGTCGCGCGCGCGGCTCGCGTAGGCGCGACCGCGGGGCGGCGCACGACATGCGTTACAGTGGACGCCGTCGTGCGGCCTGCCGGCCGGCCCGCGGGGCGGCCCCCTGATCCAAACCGAATCGCTATCGTGTCCAAGTCCTCAGAAAAACTCGATCTCGCCACCCGTGCCGCGTGGCTCTACTACGTCGCGGGCGACACGCAGAACGAAATCGCCGAGAAGCTGCAGGTCTCGCGCCCGGTCGCGCAGCGCCTCGTCGCGTTCGCGGTCGAGAAGAACCTGATCCGCGTGCGCGTCGATCACCGGCTCGCCGACTGCCTCGATCTCGGCGCGCAGCTGTCGAAACGCTACGGCCTCGCGATGTGCGAAGTCGTGCCCGTCGATGCCGATGCGCCCGACGCGATCGACCGCAAGCTCGCGGTCGCCGGCGCGCAGGTAATGGAGCGCTACCTGAACGAAACGCGGCCGATGGTGATCGCGGTCAGCAGCGGCCGCACGCTGAAGGCCGCGGTCGCGCAGATCGCGCAGATCGACCGCCCGCAGCACCGGCTCGTGTCGATGGTCGGCGCGATCGCGGCCGACGGTTCGTCGAACCGCTACGACGTCGCGCAGTACATCTCCGAGAAAACCGGCAGCAAGCATTTCCTGCTGCCCGCGCCGCTGTTCGCCGACAGCGACGCCGAGCGCGCGCAGTGGTGCAATCACCGGCTGTACCGGATCGTCGAGGCGCTGTCGGGCCAGGCCGACGTCGCGTTCGTCGGGATCGGCAACATCGGGCCGCACTGCCCGCTCTACGAAGACGGCTTCATCACCGAACAGGAACGCGACGAGATGACCGCGCTCGGCGCGGTGGCCGAGCTGCTCGGCGTGCCGATCGACGCGCAGGGTACGCAGATCACGGTGTCGACCAGCGCGCGCGTGACGAGCGTCGCACTCGCGACGCCGCCGAAGCTGCCGACGATCGCGTTCGCCGGCGGCCCGAAGAAACATGACGCGGTGATCGCCGCGCTGCGCGGCGGCTGGCTGTCGGGGCTCGTCACCGACGAAACCTGCGCGCGCGCCGCGCTCGCCGCGAAGGCGGCCTGACGCCGCCGGTGCCGCCCGCTTAGGCCGCGCGCGG
>NZ_JAAGPK010000079.1:0-37294 GCF_017104685.1 Burkholderia sp. Tr-20355
CGGCTACGCGCACCTCGGCGTGCTCAAGGTGCTGGAAGACAACCGGATTCCGATCGACTGCATCGCGGGCACCAGCATGGGCGCCGTGGTCGGCGGCCTGTATGCGAGCGGGATGGCGGCCGGCGAGATGCAGAAGCGGCTGTCGGAGGTCAACCTCGCGGACATCGCGTTCGACGTGACGGACCGCGCGGACCTGCCGCAAACCAGCCGGGAAGACGAACGGCTGTACATCAACGGGCTAACGCTCGGCTTCGGCAAGAAAGGCGTGAAGGCGCCGGTCGGCCTCGTGCAGGGCAACCGGCTGCAGGCGCTGCTCGCGAACTGGACGGCCGCCGTGCCGACCAACCAGCCGTTCGACCGCCTGCCGATCCCGTACCGCGCGGTCGCCACCGACCTGCAGACGGGCCAGATGGTCGTGCTCGACCACGGCTCGCTGCCGCTCGCGATCCGCGCGAGCATGGCGATGCCGGGTCTGTTCGCACCGGCCGAGATCAACGGGCGCGCGCTCGTGGACGGCGGGCTCGTCAGCAACCTGCCCGTCGACACGGCGCGGCAGATGGGTGCGAACGTCGTGATCGCCGTCGACATCGGCTCGCAACTGCGCCCGCTCGACGCGCTTGCGTCGCCCGCCGACGTGATGCAGCAGATGGTGGGCATCCTGATCCGCCAGAACGTGACCGCGCAGCGCAAGCAGCTCGACACGCACGACGTGCTGCTCACGCCCGATCTCGGCGGGCTCGCGTTTACCGATTTCCAGAACGCGAAGCAGGCGATCGCCGCCGGCGCGGCCGCCGCGACCGCCGCGCTGCCGAAACTGCGGCGTTTCGCGCTCACGCCGGAGCAGTACGCCGTCTACCGGTCCGCGCACGCACAGCCGCTGCCGCCGCCGATCCGGATCACGCGCATCGACATCCAGACCAGCGGCGGCGTGCCGAAGCGGGTCGTCAGCAACGCGCTGCACGTGAAGCCCGGCGACACCTACGATCCGCAGACCGTCAGCCAGGACCTGCTCGGCCTCACGACGGGCGGCAATTTCGAGAGCGTCACGCAGCAGATCGTGAGCCACGGCGACGACAACGTGCTCGAGATCAACGCGCGCGAGAAGTACTGGGGGCCGAATTTCCTGCTGTTCGGGCTCGGCATGTCGAGCAGTTCGACCGACGAGGGCGGCTTCCGCCTGCACGTCGGCTACCGGCGGCCGTGGCTCACCGAATCGGGGCTGGAATTCCGCGCCGATACGACGATCGGCAGCGACCTGCAGTCGGCGCGCGTCGAATTCCGCCAGCCGCTGTCGATGGCGTACGGCGTCTACCTGTCGCCGTACGCGGAGTATCAGCGCCGCTACGCGAACCTGTACGACGACACCGGCGACGTGAAGATCACGCAGTACCTGATGCAGACGGCGCGCGCCGGGATCGATTTCGGCCTGCCGATCGCGCGGCTCGGCGATTTCCGGATCGGCATCGGTTACGTGACCGGGCACGGCTCGCCGACCTACAACCTGCCGTTCGACGACGGTAGCGGCCAGAACCTGCTGTGGCCGAGCTTCACGTCCCAGGCGCTGACCGCGCGCGCGCGGTTCGTCATCGATCAGCTCGACGATCCGATGTTCCCCCGCAAGGGCTACTTCGGCGAACTGCGCGTCGAACGCTCGCTGGTGTCGCGCAACGGCCGCTCGGCATCGGCATTCGACGACGGGATCAACAACGCGCCGTACACCGAGATCTACGGCAAGGCGATGATCGCGCAGCAGTTCGGGCGGCACAGCGTCAGCGCGACGATCGAGGGCGGCAAGAGCATCGGCGGCACCAACCTGATCAACGCGTTCAACTTCACGCTCGGCGGCTTCCAGCACCTGTCCGCGTATGCGGCCGACCAGCTGAACGGCAACGAGCTCGCGTACGGTCAGATCACCTACATGAACCAGTTGATGACGTTCAACGCGTCGCCGATCAAGGCGCTGTCGGTCGGCGCCAGCGCGGAAGTCGGCAACGTCTGGTCGAGCGGCCAGCAGATCGGCGGCGGTGCGCTCAAGCAGAGCTATACGTTCTTCACGAGCCTGTCGACCGCGTTCGGGCCCGTCTATATCGGCGTGGCGCTCGCCCCCGGCGGCCGCCGCAACTTCTACCTGCAGCTCGGCCGCACATACTGAGCGCGCGGCGGCGTATCGCTAGACCGGCCAGCTGATCTCGAAGCGCGCGCCGCCGAGCTCGACCGGATCGACGACCGCGATCCGGCCGTTGTGCGCGTGGAGCACCTGCCGCGTGATCGACAGGCCGAGCCCGTAGCCGCCCGTGCGGCGATCGAGGCGCACGAACGCGTCGAAGATCCGTTCGCGCTCGCTCTCCGGCACGCCGGGGCCGTCGTCCTCGACGAAGATCCCGATGTTGCCGTGCACGAGCGAGAGGCCGACAACGATATGCGATTTCGCGTACTTGCTCGCGTTGCGCAGCAGGTTGCGCATCGCGTACGACATCAGCCGCCGGTCCATCTTCACGCGCAGATCCGACGCGATCGCGATGCGCGCCTCGATCGCGCGCTCCGGATACAGCAGTTGCGCGTCGTGGATCTGGTGTTCGAACCACGCGACCGGCGCGGTCATCTCGAGGTTCGACTGCAGCGAACTGTATTCGAGCCGCGCGAACGTCAGGCTCATGTCGATCAATTCCTCGAGCTCGGTCACGTCCTGCGCGATGCTCTCGAGCGCGCCCTGGTATTCCGCCGCCGAAGCCGGTTCGCGCAGCATTTCGAGCGCGAAACGCACGCGCGCGAGCGGCGTGCGCAGCTCGTGCGAAATGCCGTTCGTCAGATCGCGCTGCGCGGCGATCAGGCGCTCCATGCGCATCGCGAGCGCATTCAGCGTGCGGGCGAGCGGGCCGATGATCACGCTGTGCGATTCGCGCGCGCGCGTGTTGAACCGCCCACCCGTGAAGTCGATCGCGCGTTCGCGCACCATCACGAGATCCGACCACACCGGCCGCATCCACCGGTACGCCGCCAGGGCGGGCGCCGCGAACACGAACGCGAGCACGATATAGATGTCGCCGGGCAGCGCGTCGAACGCATGCCACACGACCTGCGGCGACAATTCGACGCACAGCGCGAGCGCCGGCACGAGCGCGGTCAGCAGGACGAGGCCGAGCAGATGCAGATAGGTGCGCACGTAGAGGCGCGACCAGCTTGGAATGCGGTCGGCGCGCGTGTCGGTCCACGCGCGGCGGAAATGCAGCCAGCGCCATTTGACGTAGCGCAGCGTCGGCAGCGGCGGTGCATCGGGGTGCGAACGGGTTCGTCGGATCATCGCGGCTCCCGGCCTGCGGGCGCAATGCCCGCGCGGAACGTGACGGCGTCGCGCGCTGGCGGCGTCATTCCCACGCGTGCTTGCTGAATTGATAACCCTTGCTGCGGATCGTCTTGATCCGCTGCGGGTTGCTCGCGTCGTCGCGCAGCTTGCGGCGCAGCTTCGAGATGCGCCCGTCGATCGTGCGGTCGAGGCCGTCGAATTCGACGCCGCGCAGCTGCAGCATCAGGTCGTCGCGGCTGACGACTTCGCCCGCATGGCACACCAGCGCCCACAGCAGGTCGAACTCGGCCGACGTCAGGTCGGGCGTGCTGCCGTCGGGCAGGACGACAGTGCGGTCGGTACGGTCGATCGAGAACTTGCCGAACGCGTAACGCTCCGGCTGCGGCGCGGTGCCTTCGGCCGCGCGCACGGGTGCGCGGCGCAACTGGGCCTTGATCCGCGCGAGCAGGATGCGCGGCTCGACGGGCTTGTGCACGTAGTCGTCCGCGCCGAATTCGAGGCCGAGCAGTTCGTCGAACGGCTCGTCGCGCGCCGTCACCATGATGATCACGCCGTCGTATTGCTTGCGCGCCTCGCGGCAGATTTCGAAGCCGTCCTTGCCCGGCAGGTTCACGTCGAGGATGACGAGATCGGGACGAATGGACAGGATCGCCGGCACCGCGGCGTCGCCATGCAGCACAGTGTCGACCTCGTAGTCGTTCTTGCGCAGGTAGCCGGCGATCAGCGTGGACAGGCGGGTGTCGTCTTCGACGAGCAGGATACGAAAAGACATGGGCAGCGGTCGGATCATCAGGGAAGCCGCGGCGGCGCCGGCCGGTGCCGGACGCCGGCCATCGGCCGAAACGTACCGCATGATACTGCGACCGCCGCTCGCCCGTTTGGCGGTCTTGAAAATAAGGGCGCGATGTCGGTTGCGCTTGACGAATCGGCGCCGGGACGGTTCCATACGGGCTCGCCGGAATCCGGGACATGCCTCTACCCGCCTGACTTGATGAATTACCAGCCGATCCTCGAACGCATCCATACCGAACTCGCCCCCTGGATTGGCCAGGGACGGGTTGCCGACTACATTCCCGAACTCGCGAAAGTGCCTGCCGACAAGTTCGGGATGGCCGTCGTGACACTCGACGGAAACGTTTACACGGTCGGCGACGCGCACGAGCGTTTCTCGATCCAGAGTATTTCGAAGCTGTTCGCGTGCACGCTCGCGTTCCAGTTGCTCGGCGACGAACTGTGGGAACGGGTCGGCCGCGAGCCGTCTGGCAACGCGTTCAATTCGCTGGTGCAGCTCGAAAGCGAGCGCGGCAAGCCGCGCAATCCGTTCATCAACGCGGGGGCGCTGGTCGTCACCGACGTGCTGTGCCGCCGCTTCGTCAAGGCCGAAACGGCGCTGGTCGAATTCGTGCGGCGGACGATCGGCGCGAACGACATCAACTACGATTCGCGCGTCGCGCTGTCGGAGTTGCAGCACGCGGAGCGCAACCGCGCGATGGCGCATTTCATGGCGAGCTTCGGCAACATGCAGATGCCGCCCGATACGGTGATCGACGCGTATTGCCGCCAGTGCGCGATCACGATGAACTGCGTCGAGCTTGCCAGCGCCGCGCTGTTCCTTGCGAACGGCGGCGTCGCGCCGGTGACGGGCGAGCGGATCGTCGATCCGAGTTCCGCGAAACGGCTGTCGGCGTTGATGCTGACCTGCGGCACTTACGACGCGGCCGGCGATTTCGTGTATCGGGTCGGGTTGCCGGCGAAGAGTGGTGTCGGCGGGGGGATCGTCGCGGTGCTGCCGGGTGAAATGGCCGTGTGCGTGTGGGCGCCGGGGCTGGATGCGAACGGGAACTCGCTGGCGGGGACGCTGGCGCTGGAGTGGCTGACGACTTATACGGGAAGGTCGATTTTTTGAGGGGGCGGAGTCAGGCGTGCGTCACCCGGCGCAACGGCGGCAGATGAGTATCGGCCGCGATGGCCCCGCTTCGGCCGGTCGCGAAGTCGGGCATTCGGTGCTTGCGAACAGCGCGCCTCGGCCATCCACGCCGATGTATCGGAGAAGCCGGTTCGAAGCGCATGGTGTGGGCCGGCGCAGAGCGCCGGGCACGCTCCGGATCACCCCTTGCCCAGAGGGGGCCGGCCTGGAAAGCCGGCCATGTTGCTCAACTGGGCGAGTTCATTGGCGGCCTCGCGCAGCAATTCCGAATACACGTGAATCTTTTCCGCCGTCAGCCGCTTGCGCGGACCGGCCAGGCTGATGACGCCGACGCAACGCGAGCCGCTGACCACGGGTGTCGCGACCGCCGCCATTCCCGGCGCAAAGACCTCATCGATCATCGCGTAGCCGCGCACGCGCGCGGCGTGCAGGAAACCGAGCAGCGCCTTGAGCGTGGTCGGCGCGTTGGGGCCGAACTCGTTCGGCTCGCCAAAGCCCTGCTTCAGGACGAGCGCAGCCGCCTGTTCGTCGGACATCGTCATGAGCCATGCGTGTCCGGTCGATGTACATGAGAGCCGTGCCGCCTGCCCCATGTCGGGATCGTAACGAAAACCGGTGCGCTGGCCATCCGCTTTTCCCACCCAGATGATCGTCTCACCGTCCACCAGCGACAGGCGCGCCAGTTCGCCGGTGCGCGCGGCGACGCGTTCGATGATCGGCTGGGCAATATCCGCGATGCCGGTCAGGCTCAGGAACTCCAGGCCGTTCGACGTCATGCGCATGGTCAGGATGTAGCGGCTGTGATCGGCCAATTGCCGCACGTAACCACTGTCGACCAGTTCCGCGAGAACGCGATGGCACGAACTGCGCGGCATTCCCAGCGCATCCGCGATCTCGACAAGCCCCGCGCCCTCGCCTTGCGACGCGAGGAAATCGAGCACTCTCAGGCCGTTCTTGAGCGACATCGTTCGTCGACATTCCGCGATATGAAATGCAGTTCCGGTGCGGAACGCACCGCTTCCGCAGCGCAAACAATAGCACCTGTTGGTCGCGAGAAACGCGGTTACACCATACCGATAATCCAGGAGACACCATGTCAGATATCGCTGACCCGAACATCGCCGCAGGCGAAGGGTCCCCACAGGCTCACTTGATGGCCCGTCGCGCGGTGGCGGGCGCCACCGTCGGCACGGCGCTGGAATGGTTCGACTTCGCGTTGTACGGTGTGGTTGCGGCCACGATCTTTCCGAAGCTGTTCTTCCCGTCGCTCGATCCGACCGCGTCGCTGCTCGCATCGCTGGCGAGCTTCTGGGCGGGACTCGCCGCCCGTCCGCTCGGCGCGGTGATCTGCGGCATGCTCGGCGACCGCTGGGGGCGGCGCAACCTGATGCTGGTCACGGTTTCGGTGATGGGCGCGTCGTCGTTCCTGATGGGCCTGCTGCCCACGTATCAGCAAGTCGGCATTCTTGCGCCAACCTTGCTGGTTTCGCTGCGCATCATTCAGGGGTTCGCGCTCGGCGGCGAATCGACGGGCGCGCAACTGATGGCGGTCGAACACGCATCCGCGAAAAAGCGCGGGCTGTACTCGGGCCTGCTCGGCATCTGCTCGCCGCTCAGCCAGATCCTCGCCAACTTCGCCCTCTTCGCGCTGTCCGGCCTGCTTTCGGCCCAGGACTTCGAATCGTACGGATGGAGAATTCCGTTCCTCGCGAGCTTCGTGCTCGTGCTGCTGGGCATCTATATCCGCATGAAGGTCAGCGAGACGCCGGCATTCGAGGCGCTCAGGAAAAAGGGCGAAGACGCACGCGCCGCCAATCCGCTCGGCATCGTCTTCAGGTTTCACTGGCGCACCGCGCTGCGTCTGACGCTGTTCTTCTGCGGTCCGGCGGCGCTCTTCTACCTGATCGTGGTCTTCTCGCTCAGCTATCTCACGAAGAACCTCGGCGTGCCCAAGCAGACTGGCTTCATGCTGCTGATGGTGGCGAACGTCTGCGCCATCGCGGGCGCGCTGGCGGGCGGCTACCTGAGCGACAGGATCGGACGTAAAGGCGCGCTGCTGATCGGCTCGTTCTGCACGCTGGTCTGCTGCCTGATCTACTTCCCGATCCTCAATCAGCACTCGGTCGCGACGACGATGGCCGTGATGGGCGCCTTCCTCGGCTTCACGCAGTTCCAGAGCGGCATCCAGCCGGTGTGGTTCGCCGAATCCTTCCCGACGGAAGCGCGCTATACCGGCTCCGCGCTGTCCTACTCGGGCGCCAACCTGCTCACCGGCGGGCCGATGCCGATCGTCGCCGTGGCGTTGCTCAACGCCTTTCATGGTTCGCCTTGGGCCATCGTCGCGGTCTGCGGCTCGCTGAACCTGCTTTCCTTCCTCATGATCGCGACGTCGCGGGAAACCAAAGACACGGCCCTCGAACGTAGCGCTACCCACTGACGCCATGACTCGCAAACTCTACATCCTCAACGGCTCCAACCTGAACATGCTCGGCGCGCGCGAGCCGCACCTCTACGGCCATACGACGCTCAAGGACATCGAACGGAACTGCCTCGCGCTGGCCGCGGATCTCAAGTTCGATTGCGTGTTCCGCCAGACCAACAGCGAGAGCCAGTTGATCGACTGGATTCAGGAAGCCTTCCTGCAGGACGCCGCGCTCATCATCAACCCGGCCGGTTTCTCGTTCGGGCGCATTCCGGTGCTCGATGCCGTCAAGCTGGTTCGCCGGCCGGTGGTGGAAGTGCATATCACGAACATTCACCGGCGCTCCGAGGAATACCGTCATTCGACAATCTCGGTGGCCGCTACCGCCGTCATCTGCGGGGCTGGCGCGAACGGCTACTTGCTGTCGATCCGTGCGGTGGACGATCTTTGGAGCAATCAAAGTTGACCCTGATGCCCGCTCGGAGCGCTTTCGGCAAGATCTGCGCGCTGAACATCTGCTGGGTTTCAGGTTGGAACAGCCGTTCGGGAGAGGGCTTCATGGCTCGGACGAGCGGCCGAACCGGGTCTGACGGCTTGCCCAGTCGTCCAATCCGTTGCAATAGCGAAGAGCCCCGGCGAATCCGCAGGCTGCTGGTTCTTTTGAAGCGATCGATCAATACACCGAATTAGGCGTTTACGCTCGCAGAGCACAAACGCCTTTCCCGGCCGATTCCCTTAAACGGCATCAGAATCACCGGAATTCCGAGTCCCGGAATTGGCCGACGAAGCAACAGTCAGCAAGCTGCCAGCGATTTCGCGTAATCCTGCCCCTCGTGGCTCAAATCCCGCGCGACGTCGGACAAAACGCCATGGCGCTCGATCGTAGAGAAGCCGGCGTCGAGCCGGGCACGATACAGCGCGAGCATCTCCTCGATCGTGGCCCGATCGGCGTCCAACAGTTCCGCACGCTCAAAAATGTGCGTGAACGCGACCGACAAGCGCCGCATACCGAACGTCGCGTGATAGATCGCAAGCATGTCGCGGTCGTCCCGGCGTAGCGGAGACGCATACTTTACTTCGGGGCTGTCGGCCGTAGCCGACCCTGAACAGCCCGGCGCAGACGAAACTACAGGGACGGCTTCCCGGGAGCACACAGTCACGCCGGTAACGCATGACCATCCGCCGCTCTTTCAGAGCTTCGCCATTCGATCCCAAGGGGGGTCATCACCAAACGCTTCCGTGAGGTAATCGACAAAGCGGCGCACTTTAAGCGGTATGCGTCGCGCGCTCGGATAAACGGCCTGGATCGCCAACTCAGTGGCACGGTAGGCCGGCAGCAACGGCACAAGTTCGCCCCGACGCAGGTGCTCGCCGAATACGAAGGTTGGACCGTACGCGATGCCGGCGCCGGCGAGTGCGGCGGCGAGAAGCATTTGCGTGTTGTTGGCGGCGATCCGGCAAGGTCCGTCGATGACATACGCGCGGTTTCTCGCATCGAACAAGGTCCAGTCACCGGCCGACACGGCCTCGCTGAAAGCGAGGCGTGGTGCCCGCAGCAAGTCGCCAGGCTTGCGTGGCATCCCATGCCGCTCGAGGTACGCGGGTGACGCGCACACGACCATTCGACACGGCGCAAGCCGGCGTGTGACGAGTTCCGGCTCCCGCAGCCGCCCGATCCGGATCGCCACGTCAACGCCCGCATCGATGAGGTCGACATAACGGTCTCCGAGAAGCACGTCCACGTTCACTTGCGGATGGTCCTCTACATAACGGGCAAGAACGTCGCCCAAATGCATCGCGCCGAACGTGACGGGCGCCGCGACGCGCAAAACGCCGCGCGCCGTACCTTGCGAATCGCTCGCTTCCCGGTTCGCATCGTCGAATGCTTCGAGGATCTGCTTGCATCGCTCATAGTAGGCCTGGCCAGTATCGGTCAAACTCAGGCGGCGCGTGGTTCGTTGGAGCAACCGCGCATTCAGTTCGGACTCGATTGCGCTCACGTGCTTGCCGGCCATCGCCGCCGATAGCCCGAACCGCCGCGCCGCAGCAGCAAAGCTGCCTTCCTCCACTGCGGCGACGAACACCCCGAGACTCGTCAGTCGATCCATTGCGCCTCCTCAATTCGATAACACCATTATCGACTGCCGCTACTGATGCAGCAATTATCAAATACAAGACAGGGATCTAACCTCGACACAACTCATGAAGAAGGGGCATCCCAATGGAAATCGACACGAACGGCACGCGGATTCACATCAAACAGTGCGGCAGCGGAGATTTGGCGCTCGTGTTCCTGCATTACTACGGCGGCTCGTCGCGAACCTGGGACCGGGTGGCAAACCAGTTGTCCGACCGGTATCGCATCATTGCCACCGATCATCGAGGCTGGGGCGAATCCGAAGCACCCGCAGACGGCTACCGTATCGCCGATCTTGCTGCCGATGCCGAGGGCGTCATCGAATCGCTGGGATTGCCGCGCTATGTTCTCGTCGGTCACTCGATGGGCGGCAAGGTTGCGCAACTCATCGCATCACGGCGGCCGCGAGGGCTCGAAGGCCTCGTGCTCGTTGCACCGTCGCCGCCGTCGCCGATGCTTGTCTCCGACGAGCAACGCGCAACCTTGGCTGCCGCCTATCTGTCGCGCGAATCGGTCGAATTCGTCATCGACCAGGTGCTGACCGCGAAGCCGCTGGACGCCGACTGCCGCGAGCAAGTCATAGAGGACAGTCTGAAGGCCGCGCCGCAAGCGAAGGCGGCATGGCCGAACGTGGCCATGGGCGAAGACATCACCGCCGCAGTGGCGTCGATCGACGCCCCGACACTGGTCATTGCCGGAGAGCTGGACCAGGTGGATCGCGTCGCCACGCTGCAGGCCGAACTGCTGCCACGAATTCCACAGGCCGCGATGTACATCCTGCCTGGAACCGGACACCTGTCGCCGCTTGAAGCGCCGGCCGAGGTGGCGCGGGTCATTGCACATTTCGTCGCGGCGCTCGAAGACAAGTCCACCGCGTGCGGCGCACCCGACCAGGTCGCAGCTGCTTTTGACGCTGCGGTGAACGCGGACGATTTCGATGGCCGGACTCGACTCTGAACGTGACGCTACCGGATGGCCCGCGGCACGTGGAATTCGTCAGCGCGACGCGGCGCCGTCAACTGCTCCGAAGGAAAAACATCTTGACTACCCCGTCAATCGTTACGGTCCCGATCCTGCCGTTTGGCATGGTCCATTGCCACCTGATCATCGGTGAAACGGGCTGCGTCCTCGTCGACACCGGCACGCCGGGGTCGCAAGGGAAGATCGAGCGTGCCTTGAAAAAACATGGTCGCGGTTTTCGCGATGTCACCTTGATTGTCGTCACGCATGCTCATACGGATCATGCCGGATCAGCTGCCCGACTGCGTGAACTCACGGGTGCACCGATCCTTGCCCATGCGGGAGATCTGGACTACTACGAGCGGCGCGAGGAAATGACATACTACGTCGCCCATTGGTGGGGCCCCCTCTTCTTGAGCTCCGGCGTGCCTCGTGAGCCCTACCTGCCCTTCACGCCCGACATCCTGCTGCAGGACAGCGCAAGTTTCGATCTGAGCGGCCATGGAATTGACGGTCTGGCCAGGCATACCCCTGGCCACACGGCGGGCTCTGTCTCGGTTGAACTGAGCAGTGGCGACGCATTGGTCGGCGATTTGCTCGCATCGGGCGTCTTGCTCGGGGGAATCATCCGCAAGACCCACGCCATGCGCCCTCCCTTCGAGGACGACCCGAAAGCTGTCAGCGCGGAACTGATCGGCATGGTCGACGCGGGAATGCAACGCTTCTACATGGGGCACGGCGGTCCGCTGACCGCCAAGGAAGTGCGCCGACATGCTCACTCACTGCAAGTCCTTGGACCCGGACGCAGATACGGCATGAAGGCGATCGGGTGCGGCTGTTCCCGGCGCAAGCTCACGCAAATCGCCGACTAGGACTCTCGACTTCTCGAGCACCCCTTCGCAAACATCGGAAGTTGCCCGGACCACGAAACCTTCAAGCGATTCACCATGCCCCTCACTCATCCGCAATACAAGGTCGCCGTTGTTCAGGCAGCCCCGATCTGGCTCAACCTCGAAGCCGGCATCGACAAGACCATTGCCCTTATCCGAGAGGCGGCAGCGAACGGCGCAAAGCTCGTCGCCTTCCCGGAGACCTGGCTGCCTGGCTATCCGTGGCATATCTGGATGGGGGCGCATGCTTGGCAGGTAAGCCGTGGCTTCGTTCAGCGATACTTCGACAATTCGCTAAGCTACGACAGCCCGGAGGCCCTACGGCTCAGCGCCGCAGTCAGGCAGGCCGGCATCACGGCGGTCATCGGCGTTTCCGAGCGAAGCGGCGGCAGCCTCTACATGGGGCAATGGCTCATTGGCGCCGACGGCGAGACCATCGCCGTTCGCCGCAAGCTGCGCCCCACTCATGTGGAGCGTGCCGTGTTCGGCGAAGGCGATGGATCGGATCTGACCGTGTATCAGATTGAAGGCCTTGGACGTGTGGGCGCGTTGTGCTGCTGGGAGCATTTGCAGCCGCTGTCGAAGTACGCGATGTACGCGCAAAACGAGCAAGTGCACGTTGCGGCATGGCCGAGCTTTTCCAACTATGAGCCGTTTGCTCACGCACTCGGGTGGGAAGTCAACAATGCTGCGAGCAAAATCTATGCGGTCGAGGGATCGTGCTTCGTACTCGCACCCTGCGCTGTCGTAACACAAGCGATGATCGACGACCTGTGCGACACACCGGAGAAGCACGGACTCAACCACGTGGGCGGCGGTCATGCGATCATTTACGGGCCCGACGGGAACGCGCTTGTCTCCAAGCTGCCGGAAGACAGCGAGGGCATTCTGTACGCGGATATCGATCTTGCGGCCATCGTCATTTCGAAGAGCGCCGCCGATCCCGCCGGGCATTATTCCCGCCCGGACGTTACTCGCCTGATGATCAATCGAACCCGTATGAGACGGGTTGAAGCGATCACGCTACCGGTCGACAGCTCCGAGACTGGAACGGTGGCGGGCCAGGAAAACTGAGGCGTCGAACACGATATCATCGCGCGAGTGTCGACGCCCCCTGCTCGCATGGGCGGAAATTCGCCTGGTGATCCATGGAACAGGAACCTGAGGCTCGCGGCGCTACGTCTCTTCTTGGGCGAACCCGGTCATCGCAGGCACCACGGCTGCCCGCCCGCACGATGGGCGCCGGGACGGCATGCCGGGTTATCTTGCCGGAGTCCCGGCACGTTGGCGTTGTACGGGTTGGCGACTCGCACGACACGATCGATTTTCTGACACCCCCAGCGGTTACTGGAGAACATCAAGCATGCATCCGGACAACGCACCAGCAATCGTCACGACAGCCTGCACGAACGCCGACGCCTCCGCATCGATTCCCGCGATCGTCCCGTCCCGCACCGCACTGCTCGTCATGCATTACCAGACCGACATCCTCGGCCTCTTTCCGTCGGTCGCGTCCGAACTGCTCGCCAACACGCGCCGATTGTGCGACGCGGCGCGGGCTGCCGGCGTCGGCGTCTGGTTCGCGAATCTCCGCTTCCGCCCCGGCTATCCGGAAGTCAGCCCGCGCAACAAGAACGGTCAGGGCATCAAGCAGCTTGGCCTGTTCATCAACGACGACGTCTGCCCGGAATTGGGCCGGCAGGCCGACGAACCGCTGATCGTCGCGCACCGCGCCAGCGTGTTCTTCGGCACGGATCTGCAGGCTCGGCTGGCCGCGCGAGGAATCGACTCGCTGATCCTGGTCGGCATCGCGTCGACCGGCGTGATGCTGTCGTCGATCGCCCATGCGAGCGACGCGGATTTCCGCCTCTATACCGTCAAGGACTGCTGCTACGACCCGGACCCGGTGGTTCACGAGCATCTGTTCGCCACCGCGTTCGAATCGCGCACGACGGTGCTGTCGCTCGCCGACGCGTTGCACCTGCTCGCGTAACAAACCGGCGCCTCACCGGGAACCGCCCGCCGCAGGCCGGCTCACCGGGCCGTTCCGATCCCCGCCAGAATGAGGTCGATGCCGACCGGAAATTGCGCGTGCGCTGCGCCGTGACCGGCGGCGACGTGCGCGATCCCGCCCGCGTCGCGCCGTGCCCCGTTACCTGGCGATAAACACGCCCGACGTCGGGCACGTGCCCTGCGTGTTGCCGTCGGTCACGAGCGACGCCGCGCTCGGGAACTGCGCGGCCGCATTCGTCTTGACCGCGATCCAGGCTTCGGTGAAGTAGCTCACGCCGTTCGTCTTCGTGCACTTCAGCGACACCGCGCTGCGCGTGTTGCTGCCGAACGCGCCCTCGAACGCCGACAGCAGCTGGTTACGCGTCACCGTCTTGCCCGCGTTCGCCTGCAGGAAGGCGTTGAACGACGTGTTGCCGAGCCGGCTGATCATCCCCGACGCCTGGTTCCAGTACGCGTCGGGCGTCGCCGAGTTCGAGCAGGTGCCGTGCTTGAACCATTCGTGCTTGTCGAGACACGACGCGACGCCCGGCATGTACGTCGACAGCGTGTTGCGGGTCGCGCTGCCGATCGGATAGGCGTCCATGCTGCACCACTGGTGCGCGTTGTCGAGGTCGATGTCGTTCTGCGACACGCCGCAGTAGAACGGCTGGTTGCCGTCATAGCGGTTCGGCCAGAGCCCATGCAGCGACAGGCTCGTCGCCGCATACGAGCCGGCGAGGTTCGTGCATTCCGGCGTATCGTGCGACGCGCAGAAGCCGGGCTCCCACGAGGCGGCGAGCAACAGGTAGTCGTAGCTGGTCTGCGCGGCGGCGTGCAGTGAAACGGAAGCGACGGCGAGGGCGGCAGCGGCGCGGGCGAGCGTCTTGAGCATGGCGTGTTTCCTCGGAAAAGGCATGCGGTCGCGGGATGCGCCGCAAGGTTGTCGAATGTCTGCCCACGATTGTTGCTGTCGCAACGTGGCACGAATGTGAAGGTGGACGAAAGAACTCGCGGGTCGCCGCCCACCCTGTTACAAACGGTACCGGTACCACCCGTTGCCTTCCGCCACGGGCGGCACCCGCGTACCCTGTCGCCACCCTCACCCTGCTATGGAGCATCGCGATGGTAACCACCACACGGTTCGGCAAGCCCTATTGCGTCGAGATCGGCAACGGGCGCAGCGTCGTGCGTGCGGACACGCACAAGGAAGGCCAAGGCGACGACGCAGGCATGCGGCCGCACGAGCTGCTCGAAAGCGCGCTCGCGGCGTGCGTCTGCATGTCGATCGACCTGGCCGCGCAACGCGCGGGCGTGACACTGCCCGCCTGCACGGCGGACGTGACCGTTGACCGCCTCGACCACGAAACGGGTTTCGATATCGCACTGCGCTTCGCGGCGCCGCTGTCGCCCGCACAGCAGACGCTCGTGCGCGACGCGGTGCGGACTTCTCCGGTCGCCCGGACGCTCGGCAAGCCGATACGGGTCAGGCCGGCCACGATCGCGAGCGGTTGACCGTCCCGGCATGCGCCGAACGCGGCACTATCGATGCCGGCACATCGACGGCGGCACGGCTCGCACCTGTGGCATCCGGGCGCTCACGACCCGGTGCCGAGCTGCGTGCACGCGCGGGCGGACGCTTCGGGGCCCTCGAGCGCGAGAATCTGCCACACACCGATACTGACGCGCTGGCGCGCGGCCGTCGACGCGTCGGCCAGCAACGCCTCGACACGCGGCGCGGCATCGGGCGCCTTCTGCCGCAGCGCCGCGTGATGCCGCGCGCGGGACGCCGGCTCGGATTCGTACACGTCGCAAAGACGCACCATGCCGGCGAGCCCGGCCACGTCGTCGTCCTTGTCGATCGCGCCGGGTTCGACGGGCGCGAGACCCTTGCGTTCCTCCGGCGGCAGCTTGTTGCGGGCGCCTTCGTCGATCGCCGTGGCGGACGCCGGCGGCAGGCCGCCGATCGCCGCGACGATCCGGCTGCCCGCGGCGATCATGTCGCCCTGGCACGCGATCTTCTCGGCGGCCGCGACGTTCGAGCAGAACGACACCGACGTCCGGTACACGTCGTTGCTCATGCGCGGCACTTCGTCCGAACTCGCCTGCGCGAAACCGGCGCCGGCCAGCACGAGCGCAGCGGGAATCAGGATGCGTAAAGCTCTCGTCGCGTTCATTGTTGTCGTCTGTGGGTCGTGATGGCGGGCACACTCGCCGGGTCGCGCGGTGGCGACCCAAGTGACGCCGGGCCCTCGTCCGGCGCCACGCGTTTCACTTCATCGACGCCGCCTCCGATCGGCCAGGCGACAGCGCCGCGCTGTCCTGCTCGCGCCACGCGCGGCGCGACGCCATGATCGCATTCACCGCCGAGCGCGCGACCTTCCACCACGCGAACGGCCGCGGATCGGCGAGCATGCTGAGCGCGCGCGCATAGTCAAGCGTGAGGCCGGGCGTCCACGCCATCGTCACCGCACGCTTGCGGATCTGCGCGGCCACCCACAGCTCCGGCGTCAGCAGCAGCCGCACGAACGCGCCCCACCCGGCCCGCGTCCCCTTCAGTCGCCACACCGCGCCGTCGAGCGCGGCTTCGAGCGCATTCGATACCGTGCTCGAGCAGTTGCGGTGCGTGAGGTTGTACGTGACGTTCTGCCGATACGACGACCAGAAGGCTTCGAGCTTCGCCGGATCGTAGTTGCGGATGCGTACGCGCACGGTCGACGGGCACCACGCTTTCGACTCCGTCGCATAGTCGGGCTGGAACAGGCCCGGCACGTCGTTCTCGCGCGTCGCGCGCAGGATGCGCGTGAATTCGTCCGGAGAACGATCGATTTCGACGCCCGGGTACAGGCTGATGTAGATGCCTTCGGGCGACTCCAGCGCCGCGTGCCCGGTCGAGATCACGCCGTTGACGTCCACCGCCGCGATGTAGCGGTCGATCACGGGATAACGCTGCGCTTCGGCCTTCGACGTGCCGGTCGGCGTCCACACGTGCACGGTGAGCGCGTGCTCGCCGTCGGCCGGCGGGCCGTCCCATTCGGCTTGCGCGAACCGCGGCTGCTCGCGCGCATCGTCGAGATCGGGTACGAGCGCCGGCGCGGGCGACGTCGCGAACGCGGGATTGCGCGTCAGGCGCCGCACGCGCGCGGCGAGGCTCAGCATGTGCATTCCGCCGAACATCAGCAGCAGGCCGAGGCAGTACGGCACGGTGCCGACGTAATGCGTCGGGTACGGCTGGAAGAAGAAGACCGCCAGCAGGATCTCGACGATGCCCCACGCGAAGGCGACATTCCAGCGCCGGTAGCGCACCATCCACGCGGACGTGCACTGCAGCAGCCCGTCGACGAGGAACAGCGTGCCGAAGATCATCGACAGCAGGAAGTGGCCGTGGTGATGGCCGGCGAACACGAGCCCCGCGGCCACGACCACCACGATACCCTTCACGTAGCGCAGGATGCGCTGCCCGCCGACGCCGCTGCCGGCCATGGCGAGCGTCGCGAGCCCCTCGATCAGGAACAGCCACGCGAACAGCTCGATCGGGAAATGCAGCGCGCCGTCGAGCGCGTCGACGAAGATCCCGACGCCTGCCGCGACCCACACCCAGCCGAGCACGGTCAGCCCGCGCCAGCGGGTTCGCAGATATTCGATGCCCAGCAGCAGCAATACCAGTCGTACCATCGCGCCCTCGTGTCATTTTTCGGGATACGCGCGGCCTCGCGTGCCCTGTCATGTCGACCACGCGCCGTGCGACGCGGCGGCCGAAAGTCGGTCATCGTTGCCGGCGCGTCGTGCCGTCGACATCACCGACGGCGGCCGGCATGCGCCGCTCTCGCCGAATAATAAGATATGGCGGAGCCGGTTGAAAGCATGGCGAAAACGTTTTCGGCGGGGCACGAAGCGATCCGGGCGCCCGCTGCCATGACAGATTTCCCTTCGACAACCTGCCGCCGATACGCGAGAATCGCGCTTCCGAGGGCGCAAGCCACTGAACCGAACCGCACAGACGGGACAACAACAAATGAGCACATCGATCACGCGCCGGCGCCTGCTGGCCGCCGCCATGGCCGCGAGCAGCCTGGCGCTGTCAGGCTGTTTCACGCCGAAGCTGTACAAGGACGACGCATACAGCGAGTACGTCACCAGTTTCATGATCACCCAGGACGGCAAGAAGCTGGTCGTCCTCGGCACGCGCTACCATTACATCTTCGATCTGCCGGCCCAATTGCGGCCGGTGCTGCTGTCCGGCTACCGGAAGTCGCTGCATACGACGTTTGCCGACTTTCACGCGAGCGGCGGCGGCATCACCGGCCACTACCGGATCGTGTTGCCGAAGGACGCGTCGGACGACGATCGGCAGGCTGCCCGTGCCGACGGCTTCACCGCCGCGCCGGCCGGTCTCGTGCTCGAAGGCGATATCGGCGGCAAGCGCTATTCGACGGAAGGTTTCGCCGAGCAGGACAAGGGCGCCGCGCAAGCGTTCAACGAGCAGTACCGGGTGTACATCCGGGAATCGCCGTCCGTCGTCGGCATGGGCCTGCGGATCCTCGCCACGCCGATCACGGTGGCCGCCGACGGCGTGCTCGTGCTGGGCGGCATCGTGCTCGTGCCGTTCGCGGCCATCGCGATCCAGGCAAACGGCGGCATCCGGATCATGTAACGGCGTGCGCGGTACGCGCCGCCACGGGAGCATCGTCATGACCGCCTCACCGCTTCACACGCCGCCGCTCGGCCCGCAACTCAAGCGCTGGCGCGCGCTGCACCGCGTCAAGCAAAGCCATGCGGCCGAACTGTTCGGCGTCGCGCAATCGACGATCTCGCGCTGGGAAGCCGGCCGCCAGCAGATGTCGCCCGACGAGCGCGCGACGGCCGAACGGCTGCTCGCCGCGCGTCTCGATTCCGCCGGCGACCACGCGCTCGCGCGGCTGATTGCGGGCAGCGCGGGCCGCCTGCATCTCGTGTGCGACCTCACGCATCGGCTGCTCGCCTGTTCACCGGCGCGCGCGGCCGAGTTCTCGCAGCCGCTTTCGATGCTGCTCGGCACGTCGCTGTGGCGCTATGCGACGCCGGAAATCGTCCGCATGGAGGCCGCGCTCGATCCGCTCGGCTGGCACGATCGCGCGGGGCCGCCGAGCGTCGAGTTCGACACGGGCGCAAACGCATCGCGCGTCGTGCCGATCCGCGGCAGCCAGTGCCGGTGGACGCGCATGACGCTGTCGGACGGCTCGGCCGCGCGACTCGTCGAGACGCTTTAGCGCGCGCCGCGCATATTTCATGCGTGGACGAACCGCGATCGGGCGGCGTACGCTGGACGCCTCATCGCAAGGACGCCGACCATGAACCCCGATACGATCCGCGCACGGCTCGATTTCCTGCGCGAAGCCGAACGCCTGAAGGACGTGCTGCGTAGCGGCCATACGTCGAACGGCCGCCCCGAAAGCACGGCCGAGCACAGCTGGCGGCTGTGCCTGATGGCGCTCGTGTTCGCCGATGCGCTGCCCGGCATCGACATGCTGAAGCTGCTGAAGCTGTGCATCGTCCACGATCTCGGCGAGGCGCTGCACGGTGACATCCCCGCGATCGAGCAGGCCGCGCATCCCGACAAGAGTGCGCACGAACGCGATGACCTGCTGACACTGGCCGGGTCGCTCGACAATGCACAGCGCGACGCGATCGTCGCGCTGTGGGACGAATACGAAGCGGCCGCATCGCCGGAAGCGCGCGCGGCGAAGGCGCTCGACAAGCTCGAAACGATCCTGCAGCACAACCAGGGCAGCAATCCGCCCGATTTCGACTACGCGTTCAATCTCGGCTACGGCCGGCGCTACACCGACGCCGCGCCGCTGTTCAGCGCGATCCGCGAGATCGTCGATGCCGACACGCAGCGCAGGATCGACGCGGGCAGGCAGCACGCGTAAGCTCGCGGGTTCGGGCGCACCGCACCGCGTGCCCCGCTCGCACGAGGCGCGCCGCATGACGCAGAACATCTACGACGACCCGGCCTTCTTCGAAGGTTACAGCCGCCTGAACCGCTCGATTCACGGGCTCGACGGCGCGCCCGAATGGCCCGCGCTACGCGCGCTGTTGCCGGATCTGCGCGGCCGCCACGTGCTCGATCTCGGTTGCGGCTACGGCTGGTTCAGCCGCTGGGCGGCCGATCAGGGCGCGGCCGGCGTGCTCGGCGTCGACGTGTCCGAACGCATGCTCGAACGAGCGAACTCGACCGCCGCGCATCCGGCCATCACGTACCGCCGCGCCGACCTCGAAACGCTCGTACTGCCGGACGCCGCATTCGATCTCGCCTACAGCTCGCTCGCGTTCCACTACATTGCGCACCTCGACACGCTGCTGCGCACGATCCACCGCGCGCTCGTGCCGGGCGGGCGGCTCGTGTTTTCGATCGAGCATCCGGTCTATACGGCGCCGCGCCGGCCCGGCTTCGTCATCGACGCGCAGGGTAACCGCACCTGGCCGCTCGACGGCTACCAGCGTGAAGGCGAACGCGTGACCGACTGGCTCGCGCCGGGCGTCGTCAAGCAGCACCGCACGCTCGGCACGCTCGTGAACCTGCTGATCGGCTGCGGCTTCACGCTCGCGCATCTCGGCGAATGGGGGCCGACGCCCGAGCAGGTCGACGCGATGCCCGCGCTCGACGAGGAGCGCGACCGCCCAATGATGGCCATCGTCGCTGCACATCGGTAGCGCGAACGTCGGGTCGTTCACACATCGCCACAATCACGCGGCCTGGCCCCCTTGCGACACGGCGCTCGCACAATTCAGCACAATTTCCACACGATTCGGCGCGAATTCCTCGCTTACCATGGGCGCCTGATTCGGCCCGGCACGCCCGCGCGATGCGTACGCGGATGCCGTCGCGGGCGACATGCGCGGCATGCGACGCCGGCCGGATCGTCCCGCCCGGCCGCACGCATCGCCGGCACCGCTTCATCCTCGCAGTGTTCTCATGGCCCAGAAGACCCATTGCCGCCGGCGCATCGTGCTGGCTACCCTTGCCGTCGTCGCGATCGCCACCGGCGTCACGCTGAAAGCCTGCGCGCCCGACAAGCACCCGCAGTACCTGTCCGCGCCCGTCACGCGCGGCGATCTCGAGAACGCGGTGCTCGCGACCGGCGCGCTGCAGGCGTTCAGGCAGGTCGACGTCGGCGCACAGGTGTCGGGGCAGTTGAAGACGCTGAAGGTCAAGCTCGGCGACAAGGTCACGAAGGGTCAGTGGCTCGCCGAGATCGATCCCGTGATCTCGGAAAACGCGCTGCGCCAGGCGCGCGCCAGCGAAGAAAGCCTGCGCGCGCAGCAGCAATCGGCGGCCGCGCAGCTGACGCAAGCCGAACTCGCGTTCCGCCGCCAGCAGGCGATGCTGCCCGACGACGCGACGTCGCGCGAATCGTTCGAAGCCGCGAAGGCGACGCTCGACGTGCAGCGCGCGACCCTCGCGTCGCTCGCCGCGCAGATCCGTTCGGCCCGCATCCAGATCGAGACCGCGCAGGCCAACCTCGGCTACACGCGCATCGTCGCGCCGATCGACGGCCAGGTCGTCGCGATCGTCACGCAGGAAGGCCAGACCGTGATCGCGCAGCAGCAGGCGCCGGTGATTCTGAAACTCGCGAATCTCGACACGATGACCGTGAAGGCGCAGGTGTCGGAAGCCGACGTGATCCGCGTGAGCGCCGGCCAGACCGCGTATTTCACGAGCCTCGGAGAACCGGACAAGCGTCATTACGGCAAGCTGCGCGCGATCGAACCGGCGCCGCAGAACTACGCCGACGTACAAAGCCCGCTCGGCGGAGGCGGCGCGAAACCGAATGCCGCGGTGTTCTACAACGCGCTGTTCGACGTGCCGAATCCCGAGCACCGGCTGCGCATCGCGATGACCGCGCAGGTCAGCATCGTGCTCGGCAACGCGCGCAACGCGCTGAGCATCCCGGCCGCCGCACTCGGCGAGAAACGCAAGGACGGCACCTATGCGGTGCGCGTGCTGCGCGCCGACGGCAGCACGGACACGCGCAACATCCGCATCGGCATCAACAACAACGTGCGCGTCGAAGTGCTGGCCGGCCTGAAGGACGGCGAGCGCGTGGTGCTCGGCGAGGCCTCGGCGGACGACCACGCGCTGCTGTCGGACGCGGTGTGACGATGCGCCAGCCCCTGCTCAAACTCGCCGCCGTGACACGACGCTTTCCGGCCGGCGACAAGGACGTCGTCGTCCTGAATAACGTGAACCTGTCGATCGACGCAGGCGAGATCGTCGCGATCGTCGGCGCGTCGGGCTCCGGCAAGTCGACGCTGATGAACATCCTCGGCTGCCTCGATCATCCGAGCGAAGGCACGTACACGGTCGGCGGGCGCGACACGCACATGCTCGACAGCGACGAGCTCGCGCAATTGCGCCGCGAGCACTTCGGCTTCGTGTTCCAGCGCTACCACCTGCTGCCGCACGCCGACGCGGTCGCGAACCTCGAAATGCCCGCGATCTATGCAGGCACCCCACGCGCGGCGCGGCACGCCCGCGCACGCGAACTGCTCGCGCGCCTCGGGCTCGCCGATCGCGCGCATCATCGCCCCGGGCAGTTGTCCGGCGGCCAGCAGCAGCGCGTGAGCATCGCGCGCGCGCTGATGAACGGCGGCCAGGTGATCCTCGCCGACGAGCCGACCGGCGCACTCGACACGAAAAGCGGCCAGGAGGTGCTCCGGATCCTGCACGAGCTGAACGCGCTCGGCCACACGATCGTGATCGTCACGCACGACAAGACCGTCGCGCGCCATGCGCGGCGCATCATCGAGATCAGCGACGGCGAGATCGTCGCCGACCGGCCGAACCGGCACTACGCGGAAGCGCTCGCCGAAGCCGGCATCGATACGGCCGAAGCCGCCGCAACCGCCGCAACCGCCACGGCTGCCGGCTCGTCGGCAGTCGATCGTCACGATACGGCCACGCCCGCCGACGCCGACGCCAACGCCGATACCGATCCCGCCCCGCGCGCCCCGCGCTTCGCGGCCGGCACCGGCCGCTTCGCCGAGGCATGCCGGATGGCTTGGATCGCGCTCGTGTCGCACCGGCTGCGCACGCTGCTGACGATGCTCGGCATCATCATCGGCATCACGTCGGTCGTGTCGATCGTCGCGATCGGCGAAGGCGCGAAGCGCTACATGCTCGACGAGATCGGCAGCATCGGCACCAACACGATCAACATCTATCCGGGCACCGACTGGGGCGACAGCCGCGCGGACACGATCCAGACGCTCGTGCCGGCCGACGTCGCCGCGCTCGCCGAGCAGCCGTACGTCGACAGCGCGACGCCCGAAACGTCGCGCACGCTGCTGCTGCGCTACCGCAACGTCGACGTCAACGCGCTCGTGAGCGGCGTCGGCGAGCGCTACTTTCAGGCGCGCGGGATGCGTTTCGCGCTCGGCGCCGCGTTCGACGACGACGCGGTGCGCCGCCAGGCGCAGGTCGCCGTGATCGACCAGAACACGCGCCGCAAGCTGTTCGGCGCGACGCGTAACCCGGTCGGCGACGTGATCCTGGTCGACAACGTGCCGTGCGTCGTGATCGGCGTGACGGCCGACAAGAAGAGCGCGTTCGGCAGCGTGAAGAGCCTGAACGTGTGGGTGCCGTACACGACCGCGAGCGGGCACCTGTTCGGCCAGCGTTATCTCGACAGCATCACCGTGCGCGTGCGCGACGGGCAGCCGAGCGCCGCCGCCGAGAAAAGCCTCGAGAAGCTGATGATCCAGCGCCACGGCCGCAAGGACTTCTTCACGTACAACATGGACAGCGTGGTCAAGACCGTCGAGAAGACCGGCCAGTCGCTGACGCTGCTGCTGTCGCTGATCGCCGTGATCTCGCTCGTCGTCGGCGGGATCGGCGTGATGAACATCATGCTGGTGTCGGTCACCGAGCGCACGCGCGAGATCGGCATCCGGATGGCGGTCGGCGCGCGGCAATCCGACATCCTGCAGCAGTTCCTCGTCGAGGCCGTGCTCGTCTGCCTGCTCGGCGGCACGATCGGCATTGCACTGTCGTTCGGGCTCGGCGCGCTGTTCTCGATGTTCGTCGTGCAGTGGAAGATGGTGTTCTCCGTCGGCGCGATCGTGACGGCGTTCGTGTGCTCGACGCTCACCGGTGTGATATTCGGGTTCATGCCCGCACGCAACGCGTCGCGGCTCGATCCGATCGATGCGCTCGCGCGCGATTGACGAAAGACCTGCCATGACGCATTCCTCACCGCTTCGCCGCCTCGGCGCATTCGCGTGCGCGGCCACGCTGCTCGCCGGGTGCGCGGGTGCGCGTCACGATCCGCTGCCGGCCGTCGCGATGCCCGCGCACTGGGCCGCGCCGGTCGCGGCGAACGCGCCGGCCACCACGCGCGACTGGTGGCGCAGCTTCAACGATCCGCAACTCGACGCGCTGATCGACGACGCGCTGCGCGCCAACAACGACCTCGCGATCGCGGCGATCCGCGTCTATCGCGCGCAACTGCAGGCCGGTCTCGCCGATACGAACCTGACGCCCAACGTGACGGCCGGCGCGAACGGCACCGTGTCGCGCACGCTCGATACGCACCGGACGAGCCGGTCGAGCGGCATCAACGGTTCGCTCAGCTATGAAATCGATCTGTGGGGCCGGCTGGCCGCGCTGCGCGACTCGGCGCGCTGGGAAGCCGATGCGACGGCCGCCGATCTCGAAGCCGCCCGGCTGTCGCTGATCGGCACGACCGCGTCGCTGTACTGGCAGCTCGGCTATCTGAACCGGCAGATCGCGCTCGGCGACGCGAACATCGCGTATGCGGTGCGCACGCTCGCGCTCGTCCGGTCGCGACACGCCGCCGGCGCCGTGTCGGGGCTCGATCTCGCGCAGGCCGAACAGAGCCTCGCCGCGCAACGCGCCGCGCAGACGCAGCTGATCCAGCAACGCACCGAGAACCGCCACGCGCTCGCGATCCTGTTCGACCGGCCGCCGCAGCAGCTTGCGGCCGAACCGTCGGCGCTGCCCGACGCAGCGCCGCCCGAGGTCGCGGCCGGCCTGCCCGCGAGCCTGCTGGGCCGCCGCCCCGACCTGCGCGCCGCGGAATTCCGGTTGCGCGAGTCGCTTGCGCAGGTCGACGCGACGCGCACGAGCTTCTACCCGACCTTCACGCTGACCGGCAGCGCCGGCACGACGAGCACGAGCCTCGAGCGCGTGCTGACGAACCCGGTCGGCACGCTCGGGCTCGGCCTCGCGCTGCCGTTCATCCAGTGGAACACGATGCAGTTGCAGATCAAGGTGTCGAAGTCGCAGTACCAGGAGGCGGTGGTCGGATTCCGCCAGCGGCTCTACACGGCGCTCGCGGAAGTCGAGAATGCGCTGTCGGCACGCGTGCAGCTCGAACGCGAAGCCGAACAGCGCGCGCTGTCGCTCGAACAGGCGCAGCGCGCGGAACGGCTGGCCGCCGCGCGTTTCGCGGCGGGCGCGACCGCCGTGCAGCCGTGGCTCGACCAGCAGCAGGTGCTGAGGAGCGCGCAAGGCGCCGACGAACTGACGCGCCTGAACCGGCTCAACAACCAGATGACGCTGTACCGCGCGCTCGGCGGCGGGACGTCCTGAGCGGCGGCGCGGCGCCGCGCGCGGGCCGCGTCATTCGCATACCGCTGCCCGGCGCCGCGCGGGCGCGAACGCCACCGCGCTCGCGGTCGCGAGCACGGCAACACCGGCCGCGCCGTAGACCATCACCCAGCCGAAACCGTGCACGAGCGCCGCATGCAGCGCCGCGCCGCTCGGGTCGGCCTGCGCGAGCGCGGGTGCGATCGCGTGCAGCCCGTCGGTGCGGCCCGACGCGATTTCCTGCGCGAGCCTGCGCAGCGCGGCATCGCCGATCGCGCCGGCCGCCCCGCCCTTCAGGCTCGCGACGATCCCCGCGACCAGCACGAAGCCCATCGCCGCGATGTTCAGCGCAAGCGAGATCATCCGCGCGCTCATGTCGATCCCCGATGCCATCCCGGCCCGCGAACTCGGCACCGCGCCCGTCGTCGTGTTCGTGACGGGCGTGTTCGTCAAGCCGAGCCCGATGCCGGCGATCACGCAGCCGGGCAGCATCGTCAGCCAGCTCGCATGCCCGGCCGCGCTGCCGAGCCGCATCAGCGCGAAGCCGGCCGCGATCGTGAACAGGCCGCCCGGAATCACGACGCCCGGCCCGTAGCGCAGCGCGAGCCGTTCGCCGAACGGCGGCGCGACCAGCGTCGGCAGCGTGTACGCGAGCAACGCGAGGCCGGCCGTCACGCTGTCGTAGCCGAGCGCGACCTGGAACCAGATCGGCAGGTAGATCATGAACGGCCAGAAGCTGAAGTTCATCCCCATCGAGCCGAAGATCGCGCCGGTGAACGCGCGGATCCGGAACACCGAGAAGTCGAACATCGGCCGTGCGCTGGCGCGCTCCGCGACGACGAAACCGATCAGCGCGAGCACCGTGGCCCCGAGCACGCCGAGCCCGGCCGCGCTCGCAAGCCCGAGTGCCGCGCTCTGCGTGATGTAGAACGCGAGACCGAGCACCGCGAGCGACAGCGTGACGATGCCCGCGACGTCGAGCATGCCTGCATGCGGATCGCGCGACTCCCGCACCGCGCCGCCGATCAGCACGAGCGCGACGGCCGCGAGCGGCGCATGGACGAGGAACACCCACGGCCAGCTCGCCAGCGCGACGATCGCGCCGCCGACGATCGGCCCGAACCCGAGGCCGATCCCGAACACGATCCCCCAGATCCCGAATGCGCGGCCGCGCTCGCGGCCCTCGCGGAACTGGTGCGACAGCACGGCGATCTGGCAGATCAGCATCGCGCCGCCGCTCGCGCCCTGCAGCAGCCGGCCCGCGACGAGCACCGGCACGTTCGGCGCGAGTCCGCACAGCAGCGACGTCGCGCCGAACAGCACGGTGCCGATCACGTACACGCGCTTGCGGCCGAACCGGTCGGCGAGCGTGCCGGCCGCCATCAGCACCGTCGTGCACGCGATCGTGTATGCGTTCATGATCCACTGCATGCCGTTGAAGTCGCCATGCAGCACGTGTTCGAGCGTCGGCAGGATCACCGGTACGCTCGAAATCTCGAGGCCGAACATCAGCGACGTGAGACAGACGGCCGCGAGTGCGACCGCGTTCCTGCGGGAGTCGGATCGTGTCATGCGTATTGCGCGGCGGCCCGGCGACAGGCCGCGCGCCTCCAGGTGAGTAGGATTCGCCGCGTGCGGCCGGCAACGCACGCTGGGCGGGAATCGGTACTATAGTGAGAATTTCCCTCCCCATTGACGCATGCATTTCCACGAACTGGGGAATTTCAGGAATCAATCACGGCAACTTGCGATGACCGACAGACTCGACGGCGTGACGACCTTCGTGCAGGTAGTGGAATCGGGCAGCTTCGCGCTCGCGGCGGAACGGCTCGACATGACGCGTTCGGCGGTCGGCAAGGCGATCGCGCGGCTCGAGAAGCGACTCGGCGCGCGGCTGCTGCAGCGCACGACGCGCAGCCAGAGCCTGACCGACGACGGCCAGGCGTACTACGACCGCTGCGTGCGCGCGCTGGCGGAACTGGAAGCGGCGGAGGCCGATCTCGATTGCGGCCGCAACGAGGCGCGCGGCAAGTTGCGGCTGAGCGTGCCGCTCGCGTTCGGGCACCACTGCGTGACGCCGATCGTGCTCGATCTCGCACGCCATTACCCGCATCTGCGGATCGACGTGTCGATCACCGACCGGTTCGTCGATCTCGTCGAGGAAGGCATCGACCTCGCGGTCCGGATCGGCACGCTCGCGGACAGCACGAGCCTCGCGGTGCGGCGGCTCGGCACGCAATACGGCAGCCTCGGCGCCGCGCCGTCGTATCTCGCGCGCCACGGGATGCCGAAGACGCTCGACGACCTGAAGCATCACCGGACGATCGCGTATTCACGCTCGGGCGTGGTTCAACCGTGGGACTTGCGCGCGCCGGACGGCTCGACGGTGCGGATCGACATGCCGCATCAACTGAGTTTCGACGATGTGCAGGCGATCGCCGCGGCCGGCGCATCGGGGTTCGGCATCGCGTGGGTGCCGAGCTGGCTGCTCGACCATTACGTGAAGCGCGGCGAGATGGTGGTCGTGCTCGATCGCTGCTTCGTCTGCGAAGGCGACATTCACGCGATCTGGCCGAAGACGCGCTACCTGCCGCGCAAGACGCGCTGCGTGATCGACGCGCTCGCGCAGGCGATTCCGCCGATGATCGAGCGCCCCGACGAACTGCGATGAGACCGGGGGGAACCGGCGCGCCGCCGCGCGGCGCGCCGGGGCATCACGCCGCGCCGAGATCCGCGAGCGGATGCGCGAACAGCTTCCACGGCGATGTCAGGAAATGCCGCACGCGTTCGGCGCGCACCTCGACCAGCGACGCGGGCGCCCAGCGCGGCTTGCGATCCTTGTCGACCAGATGCGCGCGCACGCCTTCGCAGAAATCGCCCTCCTCGATCGCGCGCGCCACGATACCGAGCTCCATCCGGAACGATTCGGCGAGCGTCATCTGCCGCCCGCGCAGCAGCGCCTCGCGTGTCACCGAAAGCATCGTCGGCGAATGGCTCGCGAGCGCGTCGAGCGTCGCCTGCAGCCATTGACGGTGCTCGCGCGACAGTTCCTCGCGCGCCAGCTCCTGCGTGAGCGTCGCGACGATCCGCTCGACGGTCGAGCGCTTGTCGAAGTGACGGACGATCCACGGCATCTGGCTGTCGAGCGCCGCATGCGGCACCACGTTGCACGGCGGCTCGAACACCTTGCGCAGCAGCGGCAGCGCGTCGCCGTCCCACCTGACGCTTTCGATGCGCGTCTCGAACGTGTCGAGCCATGCGGACGGCACGCACAAGTCCGCGAGCTTCGCGCTCAGCGCGTCGGCACCCGACAGCATCGCGCCGGTCAGCCCGACGTACAGCTCGAGTTCGACCGGCATGCGCGCCAGGAAATGCGTCGCGCCGACGTCGGGCACGAGGCCGATGCGCGTTTCCGGCATCGCGATCTTGCTGCGCTCGGTCGCGACACGCAGCGCCACACCTTGCGCGAGCCCCATGCCGCCGCCCATCGTCACGCCGTCCATCAGCGCGACGACCGGCTTCGGGAACGTGTGGATCGCATGGTCGAGCCGGTATTCGTCGACGAAGAACGGCAGCCAGGTCTCGCGCTGCGCGACCATCCGGTACAGCGCACGCACGTCGCCGCCCGCGCAAAAGCCCTTCTCGCCCGCGCCGCGCAGCACGACCGCGACGATCTGGTCGTCGTGGCGGCAGCGCTCGAACAACGCGGCCAGCTCGCCGATCATCGCGTACGACAGCGCGTTGAGCGCGGCCGGACGGTTCAGCGTGATCAGCGCCACGCGGTTCACCACGCGGAACAGCACCTCGGGCGCGTGCTCCGCGAACGCGTCGTGATTCGTCACCGGCGTGCTCATCGTTGCGGCTCTCCGTCGGTGCGCCATTGCGGCGCGCGCTTGCCGAGGAACGCAGCGACGCCTTCGCGCGGATCGGCCGTGTCGAACAGGTCGACGAAGCGTTCGCGCTCGACCGCGAGCGCCGCGCCGCGCGGCACGCCGCGGCGCGCGAGGCCGATCAGCTCCTTGCTGTACGCGACCGCGTGCGGGCTCTGCCGCGCGACGTTGCGCGCGAGCGCCAGCGCCGCGTCGCGTGCGGCGCCGCTGTCGACCACGTCCTCGACGAGGCCGATCCGCAGCGCCGTCGCCGCGTCGACGCGCGCGCCGGTCAGGATGATCTTCTTCGCCCAGCCTTCGCCGACGAGCCAGGGCAGCGTCTGCGTGCCGAGCCCGCACGGCAGCAGGCCGACCGACGGTTCGGGCAACGCCATCTGCGCATGCGTCTCGGCGATCCGCAGGTCGCACGCGAGCGCGCATTCGAGCCCGCCGCCCATTGCGTAGCCGTTGATCGCCGCGATCGTCACGACGCGCGCGTCGTGCAGCGCCTCGAACGCCGCGCCGAAGCGCGCCGCCATCGCGCGCGCGACCGCGCGGTCGCCGTCGGCGAACGTGTTGAGGTCGGCGCCCGCGCTGAAGAACTTCGGCCCGTCGCCGGTGATCACCAGCGCGCGCACGCGCGGGTTCGCATTCAGTTCGGCGACGGTTGCCTGCAGTTGCTGCAGCCCGTCGGCGGTAAAGGCGTTCGCGGGCGGACGCTTGAGCGTCGCGCACGCGATCGCGCCGTCGTCGACGTAGTCCAGTTCGATCATCACGCGTCCTTCTTCGTTGCCGGTTGGTACAGGCGGATCACCGCCGAAAAATCGAGCTGGCCGTCGCCGCGGCTGCTCATCGTCTGGTACAGCTGCTGCGCGAGCGCGCCGAGATAGACGGGCTGGCGCGCCTGCTTCGCCGCGTCGTTCGCGAGGCCGAGATCCTTCAGCATCAGGTCGGTGCCGAAGCCGCCCGTGTAGCCGCGCGACGACGGCGCGGTCTCGATCACGCCCGGGTACGGGTTGTAGGTATCCGAGCTCCAGCAGCGGCCCGTCGACGTGTTGACGATGCCGGCCAGCACCTTCGGGTCGATGCCGAGCGCGACGCCGAGCGACATCGCCTCCGACACGGCCGCCATCGAGATGCCGAGCACGAGGTTGTTGCAGACCTTCGCGACCTGCCCCATGCCGGTCGCGCCGCAATGGACGATGTTCTTGCCCATGCCGGCGAGCACGGGCTTCACGCGCTCGAAATCCGCGTCGCTGCCGCCGACCATGAAGGTCAGCGTGCCGGCCGCCGCGCCGCCGGTGCCGCCCGACACCGGCGCATCGACGAACGCGCCGCCGTGCTCGCGCACCAGCGCGCCGAACGCCTGCGCGCTGGCCGGGTCGATCGTGCTCGAATCGATCACGGTCGCGCCCGCGCCGAGGCCGGCCAGCACGCCGTTTTCGCCGGACAGCACCGAGCGCACGTGCGGCGCGGCCGGCAGCATCGTGATCACGAACGTCGCGCCCGACGCCGCGTCGCGCGGCGACGCGGCCACCTGCGCGCCGGCGTCCTGCAACGCGCGCAACGCATCGGCGCTCAGGTCGAACGCATGCACGTCATGGCCGGCTTTCAGCAGGTTCAGCGCCATCGGCGCGCCCATGTGGCCGAGGCCGATAAATCCGATTTTCATGATGGTGTCCTCCGCCGCTCAGTGCAGCCGGATCGTCGTGTTCACCGGGCCGGCCGTCGCGTCGTCGTCGAACCAGCGCGCGGTGACCGTCTTGGTCTGCGTGTAGAACTGCACGACCTGCTTGCCGTACGGCCCGAGATCGCCGAGCTTCGAGCCGCGCGAACCGGTGAAGCTGAAGAACGGCACCGGCACCGGGATCGGGATGTTGATGCCGACCTGGCCGACGTCGATCTCGCTCTGGAACTTGCGCGCGGCCGCGCCGCTCTGCGTGAAGATGCCCACGCCGTTGCCCATCGGATTCGCGTTGACGAGCGCGATCGCGTCGTCGAGCGTGTCGACTTCCATCACGACCAGCACCGGCCCGAAGATTTCATGGGTGTAGACCGTCATGTCGGTCGTCACGCCGGAGAAGATCGTCGGCCCGATGAAGTTGCCTTCCTCGAAGCCCGCGACCTTCACGTCGCGGCCGTCGAGTTCGAGCTTCGCGCCCTCCTTCACGCCCGCCTCGATCAGCGACAGGATGCGCGCCTTCGCGCCGCGCGACACGACCGGGCCGACGTCGGTGCCCGCTTCCGCGCCCGCGTTGACCTTCAGCGTCTTCGCCTTCGCGACGAGATCGGGCAGCCAGTCGCGTGCCTTGCCGACGAGCACCGCGACCGACGTCGCCATGCAGCGCTGGCCGGCCGCGCCGAAACCGGCACCGACGAGCGCGTTGAGCGTCTGCTCGCGATTCGCGTCGGGCAGCACGATCGCATGGTTCTTCGCGCCCATCATCGATTGCACGCGCTTGCCGTGCGCGCTGCCGAGGTTGTACACGTGCGTGCCGACCGCCGTCGAGCCGACGAACGAGATCGCCTTCACGAGCGGATGCGTGCAGATCGCGTCGACGACTTCCTTGCCGCCGTGCACGACGTTCAGCACGCCTTTCGGTACGCCGGCCTCGATCGCGAGCTCGACCAGTTCCATCGTCGACATCGGGTCCTGTTCCGACGGTTTCAGCACGAACGTATTGCCGCAGACGATCGCCATCGGGAACATCCACAGCGGAATCATCGCGGGGAAGTTGAACGGCGTGATGCCCGCGCACACGCCGAGCGGCTGGCGCAGCGTGTAGGTGTCGACGCCGCCCGCGACGTTCTCCGCGAATTCGCCGAGCTGCAGCGTGCCGATCGAGCACGCATGCTCGACGACTTCGAGGCCGCGGAAGATGTCGCCTTCGGCGTCGGGGATCGTCTTGCCCTGCTCGGCCGTCAGCGTCCTCGCGATGCGCTGCTGGTTCGCGCGCACGAGATCCTGGAACTTCAGCATGATGCGCATGCGCGCGGAGATCGGCGTGTTCTTCCACGTCGCATACGCGGCGTGCGCGGCCTGCACGGCCGCATCGACTTCCGCGACGGTCGCGAACGGCACGCGCGCGAGCACCTGCTGCGTCGCCGGGTTGACGATGTCGCGCCACTCGTTCGTGGCGGACTCGACGAAGGCGCCGTCGATCAGCAGCTTGACCGTCGGCACGTCTTGCCCCGTACGGGGCGTCGGATTCGCATTCATCGATCCTCTCTCCTTGCAGAGGGCCGCGAAGCGGCGTTCCGCCGCGCGGCCGGTTCAGTTCGGCGGCGGGCAACGGCCGCGACATGCGGCACGTGAGGCCCGCAGCCGGTCATTTCAGTTCGGCGGCGAAATCCTCTTCCCAGTATTCGCCGGGCATGCGCGCGGTCGCGTCGTCGCCGCGCTCGATTTCGCGGCGGCGCAGCTCGACGCGGCGGATCTTCCCCGAGATCGTCTTCGGCAGCTCCGCGAACTGCAGACGGCGGATGCGCTTGTACGGCGCGAGCTTCTCGCGCGAGAAGCGGAAGATCTCCAGCGCGAGCGCCGGGCTTTCCTCGTAGCCCTGCCGCAACGTGATGAACGTCTTCGGCACCGACAGCCGTACGGGGTCGGGGCTCGGCACGACGGCCGCCTCGGCGATCGCCGGATGCTCGATCAGCACGCTCTCGAGCTCGAACGGGCTCAGCCGGTAGTCGGACGACTTGAACACGTCGTCCGCGCGGCCGATGTAGACGTAGTAACCGTCGTCGCGGCGCATCGCGATGTCCGACGTGCGGTAATGGCCGTCGCGCATCGCGTGGGCCGTCGCGTCCGGGTTGTTCGCATAACCTTTCATCAGCCCGACCGGGCGCGTGACGTCGGCGCCGATCGGCAGCGCGACTTCGCCTTCGGTCACCGGCGCGCCGTCCGGATCGAGCAGCGCGATCCGGTAGCCCGGCAGCGGCCGGCCCATCGAGCCCGCGACGACCGGCTGCCCCGGCGAGTTGCCGATCAGGCAGGTCGTCTCGGTCTGGCCGTAACCGTCGCGGATCGAGATGTTCCATGCCTTCTTCACGCGCTCGATGATCTCGGGATTCAGCGGCTCGCCCGCGCCGACGATCTCGCGCAGCGTCACGTCGAACGACGCGAGCGGCTGCTGCACCAGCATGCGCCAGACGGTCGGCGGCGCGCACAGCGTCGTCACCCGGTATTTGACGAGCGCATCGAGCACGACCTTCGGCTCGAAGCGCGCGTAGTTGAACGCGAACACGCAGGCCTGCGCATTCCACGGCGCGAAGAAGCAGCTCCACGCATGCTTCGCCCAGCCCGGCGAGCTGATGTTCCAGTGGATGTCGCCCGGCTGCAGGCCGACCCAGTACATCGTCGACAGATGGCCGACCGGATAGGTGCGGTGCGTATGCTCGACGAGTTTCGGCTTCGACGTCGTGCCCGACGTGAAGTACAGCAGCATCGGATCGTTCGCGTGCGTGACGGCGTCCGGCTCGAATTCGGCGCTCGCCGCATAACCGTCGTTCATCGCGAGCCAGCCCGCGCGCGGCGCGCCGGCGACGATCTTCCGCGCGAGGCCGAGGTCGGGTTGTTCGAACTTGGCGGTTTCGTTCTCGTCGACGATCGCGAATTTCGCGCCGCCGATCCGCACGCGATCGCGCACGTCGTCGGGCGACAGTTGCGTGGTGGCGGGCAGCACGATCGCGCCGAGCTTCATCGCGGCGAGCATCGCGTCCCACAGTTCGACACGGTTCGGCAGCATCAGCAGGATGCGATCGCCGCGCACGACGCCGATCGAGCGCAGCCAGTTCGCGATCCGCGACGAGCGCTCGGACATCTGCGCGAACGAATACGGATCGCCCGAGCCGGTCGCCGCGTCGACGATCCACAGCGCGGGCTGCGTGTTGCCGCGCGCCATCGGGTCGAAGTAGTCGAGCGCCCAGTTGAATGCATCGAGCACCGGCCACTCGAAATCGCGATACGCGGTTTCGTAGTCGGTGCGATGGCGCAGCAGAAAATCGCGTGCGTCCAGGAATGCCTGTACCGTCATCGTGTCGTCTCCTGTCGATCCGCGTCGACGCTTCAGCGCTTGCGTGGATCCCATGCCTCGCCGTCAACCGGTGCGCGCGCTGCAGCGTGTGCCCGGTTTCCTCTGTTGCGGCGCACGGTCACGTCGTTGCGTGCCGCGTTCACCGCGCTGCCCTCGTGCCCTGCCTGATTGCCTGTCGTATGCCGGCTCGCCGGTTCGCGTGGCGGCCGGCGGCGCGCATCGCCGCTCAAAGCTGCCGCGCGATCACCATCCGCTGCACTTCGCTGGTGCCTTCGTAGATCTGCGTGATGCGTGCGTCGCGATAGTGACGCTCGACTTCGTAATCGACCAGGTAGCCGTAGCCGCCGTGAATCTGGATCGCATCCGAGCACACGCGCTCGGCCATCTCCGACGCGAACAGCTTCGCCTGCGACGCTTCCGACAGGCACGGCAAGCCGGCCGTGCGCAGCTTCGCCGCGTGGTGCACGAGCAGGCGCGCGGCGTTGATCTGCACGGCCATGTCGGCGAGCTTCTGCTGGATCGCCTGATGCTCGGCGATCGGCTTGCCGAACTGCACGCGCTCGCCCGCATAGCGGCGCGCCTTGTCGAACGCGGCGCGCGCGATGCCGAGCGCCTGCGCGGCGATGCCGATGCGCCCGCCCTCGAGGTTCGACAGCGCGATCTTCAGCCCTTCGCCGCGGTTGCCGAGCAGGTTCTCTTCGGGAATCGCGCAATGCTCGAACGTGATCGGGCACGTATCCGATGCGCGGATGCCCAGCTTCTTCTCGGGTTTGCCGACGATGAAGCCCGGCGTGTCGGTCGGCACCAGGAATGCGGAAATGCCGCGCTTGCCGGCTTCCGGATCGGTCATGGCAAAAACGATCGCCACCCCGGCACGCTGGCCGTTGGTCACGAACTGCTTCGCGCCGTTCAGCACCCACTTGCCGTCGCGCAATTCCGCGCGGGTACGCAGGTTGTTCGCCTCGGAGCCGGCGTGCGGCTCGGTCAGGCAGAACGCGCCGATCACGCGGCCGGCCGCCATGTCGGCCAGCCAGCGATCCTTCTGCGCCGGCGTGCCGAAACCGAGGATCGGCCCGCAGCCGACCGAGTTGTGCACGCTCATCATCGTCGCGCACGCGGCGTCGCCGGCGGCGACTTCCTCCATCGCCAGCGCGTAGGCCACGTAGTCCGTATACGAGCCGCCCAGTTCCTGCGGCACGATCATCCCGAGCAGCCCCAGCTCGCCGAGCTGCGCGACGATCGCGTCGGGCAGGTGCGCGTCGTGGTCCCACTGGGCCGCGTTCGGCGCCAGCCTCTCGGTGGCGAACGCGCGCGCGGCATCGCGGATCATCCGCTGGTCTTCGGTGTAAAGCTCGTCCATGGTGCTGCTGTCTCCCGCGGCCGCCGGGCGCGACCGTCCATGCGTTTCGATGCAACAAGTGTAGGCAAGCAGGCGCGACTGTTCGATGCTCGCGTCGCTCATTTACACTGAGCGTTTTTGCCACACCGGCGACACCGATGAAGCAGGAAGACAAGGGAACCGTCGCGATCAGCCTCGTCGCGTACAGCGTCGCGCTCGCCACGCGACGCGGCGTCGCGGCCGAGCCGCTGCTCGCGCAGGCCGGCATCGCGCCCGCGCTGCTCGCGCAGCCGCGCGCACGCGTGACCGCGCAGCAGTACGGCGCGCTGTGGAACGCGATCGCGCGCACGATGGACGACGAGTTTTTCGGGCAGGATCGCCACCCGATGCGCAGCGGCAGCTTCATCGCGATGAGCCAGTCCGCCCTGTCCGCGCGCGACGGGCTGCATGCGATGGCGCGCGCGGTGAATTTCATGCACTGCGTGCTCGACGACCTGCACGCGGAACTCGACGCGAACCCGCAGCGCGTGCGGCTGCGCTTCGTGCACCGCAACAACGGCGCGACGCCCGCGATGTTCACGTACGCGACCTATTTCATCATCGTGTACGGGCTGACCTGCTGGCTGATCGGGCGGCGCATTCCGCTGCTGCATGCGTGCTTCCGCTGCGACACGCCGCCCGCCGACCACGAATACCCGTCGATGTTCTGCGACGACATGCGGTTCAACGAGCCCGATTCGTATGTCGATTTCGATCCCGAATTCGCGACGCTGCCGGTCGTGCAGAACGCGAAGACGCTGAAAACCTTCCTGCGCAACGCGCCGGCCAGCTTCATCGTCAAGTACCGCAACCCGAATGCGCTCGCGCAGCGCGTGCGCGCGGTGCTGCGCGGGATGCCGCCCGCCGCGTGGCCCGGCGCGGGCGGGATGGCCGCACGGCTGCACGTGGCCGAGGCCACGCTGCGCCGCAAACTGCACCAGGAGGGCCAGGCCTACCAGGCGATCAAGGACACGCTGCGGCGCGACCTCGCGTTCGAGGCGCTAGCCGACCCCGCGCGCACGATCGCCGACGTCGCGGCCGCCACCGGTTTCGCGGAGCCCAGCGCGTTCTATCGCGCGTTTCGCAAATGGAGCGGCCGCAGCCCGGCCGACTACCGCGACGAAGTGCTCGCGCGCGGCGGCGGCGCGGTCTGAATCCGGCCGGCGCGGCCATGGCTTCGCGCTTTGCGCCGAAACCGCCTAATCTTTAAGCATCGGGCCCACGCCCATTCCGCGAGCCGGACGGCGCGCGGCCGCGCGCCGCCTGGACGCCCCGATGCGCTTTCACCGTCATGAGCCGCCGCCGGCGCCTGCCGCGCCCGACGGTCGGCCCCGTCACCCGCTGTCCGCGCGGGTCGCGCGCGCCGCGCTGTTCGCGGCGCTGCTCGTCGTATGTGCCGCGGTCGCCGCGCCGTCGCCCGTCGACGCGCCCGCCGCGCGCCCGGTCATCGTGATCCCCGTCAACGGCGCGATCGGCCCGGCCAGCGCCGATTTCATCGTGCGTGCGCTCGAGCGCGCCGCCCGCGAGCACGCGCCGCTCGCGATCCTGCAGCTCGACACGCCCGGCGGCCTCGATACGTCGATGCGGCAGATCATCAAGGCGATCCTCGGCTCGCCGGTGCCGGTCGCCGCGTTCGTCGCGCCGGGCGGCGCACGGGCCGCGAGCGCGGGCACCTACATCGTGTATGCGAGCCACTTCGCGGCGATGGCGCCCGGCACCAATCTCGGCGCGGCGTCGCCCGTGCAGTTCGGCATCGGCGGCGCCGCGCCGCCGGGCGGGAACCCTGCCG
>NZ_JAAGPK010000080.1:0-36955 GCF_017104685.1 Burkholderia sp. Tr-20355
TGCGGCCCGAGCCGCGCATCGCGCTCGGCCTGGCGCTCGCGGGCGTCGCGCACGCGGCGCTCGACCTCTCCGACGGCCTCGCCGGCGACCTGCAGCACATACTGACGCGCTCGAACGTGCGCGCCGAGATCGACGCCGACGCGGTGCCGCGCTCGGCCGCGCTCGCGACGCTGCCGCCCGACGTGCAGCGCCGTTGCACGCTGGCGGGCGGCGACGACTACGAACTGTGCTTCACCGCGCCGGCCGCGGCCCGCGCGGCGGTCGAGGCGGCCGGCGCAACGGCCGGCGTGCCGGTCACGCGAATCGGTACAATACGCGCGATGTCCGCGCCGTCGGCGCTCCCCGCGATCGCGTGGCACGACGCCGCCGGCGCGCCCCTCGCTCTCACGTTGCACGGCTTCGACCACTTCCATGCAGACTGACCCGACGCCCGCGCCTGCCGCGGCCGAGACCGGCGCCGCACCCGACGCGCCGCAGCGCGTGACCGCGCGCTTCATGCTGTCGCACCCGGCGCACATCGTGTCGCTCGGTTTCGGCAGCGGGCTCGCGCCGATCATGCCCGGCACGTTCGGCTCGCTGTTCGGCTGGCTGACGTTCGTCGTGCTCAACCGCTACCTGACGGTGCCCGAATGGTGGGCGCTGATCGCCGTCGGCTTCGCGGCGGGCACGTGGATCACCGGTTTCACCGCGAGGAAGACGGGCAGGTCCGATCCGGGCGCCGTCGTCTGGGACGAGATCGTCGCGATCTGGCTCGTGATGCTGTTCGTCACGCCGGCGACCTTCATCGGCCAGCTGTGGGCGTTCGTCGCGTTCCGCTTCTTCGACATGCTCAAGCCGCCGCCGATCCGCTATTTCGACCGCCGCCTGAAAGGCGGGCTCGGCATCATGACCGACGACCTGGTCGCCGCGTTCATGACGCTGCTCGTGATCGCCCTGTGGCGCTCCGTCGTCGGCTGACCGATTTCCCGACTCCCGTATCCCGACGCGCATGCCAACCGATTCCGTCGTCCATCAGCTTGCGATCCGCGCAGGCAACAAGCTGCGTGACGAGCACCTGACGCTCGCCACTGCCGAATCCTGCACCGGCGGGATGATCGCCGCGGCGATCACCGACATTTCCGGCAGCAGCCAGTGGTTCGAGCGCGGGTTCGTCACGTACTCGAACCAGGCCAAGATCGAGATGATCGGCGTGCCGCCCGACCTGATCGACAAGCACGGCGCCGTCAGCGAGCCCGTCGCGCGCGCGATGGCCGAAGGCGCGCTGCGCAACAGCCGCGCGCAGGTCGCGCTGTCCGTCACGGGCATCGCCGGCCCGGCCGGCGGCAGCGAGAAGAAGCCGGTCGGCACCGTGTCGTTCGGCTGGAGCAACCGGCTGCATACCGACGTCGAGACGCTCGTGTTCAAGGGCGACCGCGAGCAGATCCGCACGCAGGCGGCCGCGCATGCGCTGCGCGGGCTGCTGAAGCTGCTCGACGAGCGCGAAGGCTGACCGGGCCGGGGCGCGCGACGCGCCCCGCTTGCCGCTTACTGGATCGCGTCGGGCTTCACGACGATCCAGTTCTTGTCCGCCGTCACCGGCAGGCCGAGCGATTTCTGCTTCGCGGCCGATTCGTCCGACCACGCGCGGATCTGCGTCATCTGCTTGTCCTTCTTGTTGACCCACACGCGCACGCCGCCGCGCGCGACGTCGGTCGCGTTCAGCAGCATGTAGCCGTCGGACGCCGGCGTGTCGCCCGCGACCAGCACCGGCTTCTTCCACTGGTCGATCCAGCCGACGATCGAACCGAGCTTGCCTTCGTACCACGTCATCGGGTTCATCAGGAACGGCGTGATCACCAGGCTGCGGTTCGCGGCCTCGTCGTACTTGCCGGCCTTGATCTGCAGCCGCGACGTCGTCAGCGCGCCGGTCGCCGGGTTGCGCAGCAGCGTCGTCACGCCGATCACGTTCTGCGGCTTCACGTGGTAGCCGTACTTCGGGTCGGACAGCACGAGCCGCGCGAGCTCCTCGTGCGCGGCCGTCATCACGTAGACGTCGATGCCGTTCTCGCGCAGCGCGGTGTACAGCTCCTGCATGCCGCGGAAGAAGCGCGGCGGGTTCACCGTGCCGTCGACCACCTTGTCGCCCTGCCAGTAGCGGACCGGAACCGGCTTGCCGTCGGCGAGCATCGCGTCGACGTGGCGCTTCAGGTCGGCGAGCGACTGCCCGGCGAACGCCTGCGCGATCCACGGGTAGCAGACGAGGTCGTCGATCTCGCACAGCCGGTAGTAATAGCTCGTCAGCGACTCCCGGTAGTCGGCGGAATCCTTGAACGGGATCAGCTTCAGCGACGGGTCGAGCGTGTCGCGCGTCAGCACGCCGCGGTTCTCGAGGTACGGCAGCAGCGATTCCTCGAGGTCGTAGCGGTAGGTCGTGTTGTCGGCGTCGAACACCGCGTAGTCGCCGCGGTGCGCGTGCGCGGCGATCATCGCGTTCAGCGCCTTCGCGCTGTCGGCCGGCCAGTGCGACAGGTCCGCCGCATGGGCGAACGTCATGCACCACGATGCGGCGAACGCGCTCAGGACACGGCGGGACAGCTTGGGCATGGCGTCACTCCCTTTCTTGACATTTTCGTTACAGTTCGATGACAAGCGGCAGCATCGCGCGAATGAACGGCGGGCATGCGGTGCGGAAGCGACGGGAAGTTGTTCGTGTGCGCCAGCGCGGCACACACGCGATGAAGGCGCGCGGCCCGCGGGCGCGGGCGCGGCCGGTGGCCGCCCGAACGGGCGGCCGGCATGTCAGCGATGCGCGTTGATCGTGTCGCGCGTCTTCTGCGCGGCGAGCGCCGCGGCTTCGGCGAAGTCCTCGCCCTTGCTCGCGTACAGGATCGCGCGCGACGAGTTGATCATCATGCCGGTGCCGTCGGCCGTGCGGCCCGCGCTGACGGTCGCCTGCACGTCGCCGCCCTGCGCGCCGATGCCGGGGATCAGCAGCGGCATGTCGCCGACGATCCCGCGCACGATCTCGATTTCCTTCGGGAACGTGGCGCCGACCACGAGGCCGAGCTGGCCGTTCCTCGCGTTCCACTTGTTCGCCGCGAGGTCGGCGACGACCTGGTACAGCGGCCGGCCCGGATGGCCGGCCCCGCCCGTTTCGAGGAACTGCAGGTCGGAACCGCCCGGGTTCGACGTGCGGCACAGCACGATCACACCCTTGCCTTCGTGCTCGAAGTACGGCTCGACCGAGTCGTAGCCCATGTACGGGTTCACCGTGACGGCGTCCGCGCGATAGCGCTCGAACGCTTCGCGCGCGTACTGCTCGGCCGTGCTGCCGATGTCGCCGCGCTTCGCGTCGAGGATCACGGGCAGGCCCGGATGCTGGAGGTGGATGTGCGCGATCAGGCGCTCGAGCTGGTCTTCCGCGCGATGCGCGGCGAAGTAGGCGATCTGCGGCTTGAACGCGCTCGCGTACGGCGCGGTCGCGTCGACGATCTGCCGGCAGAATTCGAAGATCGCGTCGGGCTGGCCGTCGAACTGCACGGGAAAGCGCGACGGCTCGGGATCGAGGCCGACACACAGCAGCGAGTCGGTGCGCTGCCACGCGGCGCGCAGCGATTCGATGAAAGTAAGCGGGGAAGACATGGCGGGTACTCGCGGCAAACCGTTGGTAGACCGCGTATTTTACCCGCGTCGCCGGCGTCCCTCGCGTGTCGCGGCATGGCCGCGTGCATCGGCGCGTTCGACGGTGAACGCGAAGCGCCGCGTGAGGCGCTCGCCGGGCGCGAGCAGCGTCATCCCGTGCGCGGCCGCGCCGCCCGGCAGGTTCACCGCATTGATCGGATGATCGACCGGCTCGAAGCAGAAGAAATCCTCGCCCGGCGGCGTGTAGAGCACGTACGCGTCGGCGTCCGCCGCGACGGTCAGCGACAGCCCGCGGCGCGGCCAGCTCACCGTCGCGTGGCCGCCCCAGCCGGTGAACGCGTGATTGACGAGCGCGGCCGGCAGCGGATACGCGACGCCGAACTGCCAGGCCGGCGGCACGCTCACGTGCCGCACCGGCAGGAAATCGGCGCCGGACAGCCACAGCCCGCCGGCCGCCGCGGCCAGCTCGGTCACGCTGTCGCGCACGAGAAACGGATGCACGCCGAGCCCGAACGGCAGCCGCGCGCGCCCCGCGTTCTCGATCGTCAGCGCGATCGACAGCGTCGCATCGTCGAGTTCGAACGACTGGATCGCGCGGAACGCATACGGCGCGCCGCCCGCGCGGTCGAGCGACAACTGCAGCGTCGTGCCGGTCGCATCGTCCACCTGCCACGGCGCGAGCCAGCCGTCGCCGTGGATCGGCAGCGGCTCGTCGCGGCGGTTGCGCGGCACCGCGATCTTGCGCCCGTCGCATTCGAAGCGCCCGTCGCCGATCCGGTTCGAGTAAGGCAGCAGCGGATAACACGCGAGCTCGTTCGGGTCCGTCGCCGTCTCCGGGTGCTCGCAGCGGCGGAACACCGGCATCAGCGCGCCGTTGTCGCCGCGCCAGTCGAAGCGCGCGATGCCGCCGCCGAGGTGCGGCAGCACGTCGAGCCGCAACGACGCGTTCGACAGCGTGACGGCCGCCGCATGCGCGGCGCCGACGCCCTGCGCGAACGCGGCCGTCTGCGGGCCGGGGCTGACCGGCTGCGCGGCGGCGGCCAGGCGCGCGCGGCGCGACTGGCTGGTGGACGACGATGCGTGCGAGGACGGGGCGGTCATGGCGAACTCCTTTCCTTCGTCGAGGAAACGATGCAGGTCGGTGCGAACGGGTCAGGCCCAGCCGCCGTCGACGATCACGTCCTGCGCGGTGATCATCCGGCTGTCGTCGGCCGCGAGAAACAGCGCCATCCGCGCGAGGTCGGCCGGCAGCAGCTCGGCGTCGATGCACTGGCCGGCCTTGATCGCCGCGCGGCCCGCGTCGTCGAGCCACAGCCGGCGCTGCTTGTCGGTCATCACCCAGCCCGGCACCAGCGAATTCACGCGGATGCCGACCGGGCCGAGGTCGCGCGCGAGCCCGCGCGTGAGCCCCTGCACGGCGGCCTTCGCCATCACGTAGACGGGATAACCGCCGTTTTTCAGCATCCAGCTGATCGAGCCGAGATTGATGATCGCGCCGCCGCCCTGCTGCTTCATGTCGTCGATCACCGCCTGCGCGGCGAAGAACTGGTGGCGCAGGTTCACCGCGATGCCCGCGTCGAACGCGTCGGGCGTCACGTCGCCGATCGCGTGGCGCGCGTCGTTCGCCGCGTTGTTCACGAGCACCGCGATCGCGCCGATGCGCGCGCGGATCGCGTCGATCGCACGGCGCAGCGCGTCGATGTCGGTCAGGTCGCACTGGATGAACAGCGGCGCGTGGCGCACGTGCGCGAGGCTGTCCGCCAGCGCGGCGCCCGCGGCCGCGTCGAGGTCGACGAACGCGACGCGCGCGCCCTGCGCGGCGAAGTGCTCGACGAACGCCGCGCCGATGCCGGTCGCGCCGCCCGTGATCAGCACCGCGCGATCCTCGAGGCTCGGGTATCGCGCGTATCGCGCGGCGCTCGCGCCGTGCGCGGAAGTGTCGATGGTCATGCGGTTCGTCTCCGTGGAAACCGGTCGGTCAGTCGCGTACGCCGCGGTTCTTCAGCTGGTCGAGCAGCACGGCCGCGAGCAGGATCGCGCCGCGCACGAGGTACTGGTAGAACGCGTCGATGTTCAACAGGTTCATCACGTTCTCGACGGTGCCCATGATCAGCACGCCGATCACGACGCCGGAGATCGTCGCACGGCCGCCCATCAGCGACACGCCGCCGAGCACGCACGCGGAAATCACGTTCAGTTCGAAGCCCTGCGCGGCGTTCGGCTGGCCCGACGTGATGCGCGATGCGAGGATCACGCCCGCGAGCGCCGTCACCGCGCCCTGGATCAGGAAGATGTAGACGCGCGTGCGTTCGACGTTGATCCCCGCGAGCCGCGATGCCTCGGGGTTGCCGCCGATCGCGAGCGTGTTGCGGCCGTATACCGTCTGGTTCAGCAGCACGCCGAACGCGATGAAGCACAGCAGCGTGACCCAGATCGGCAACGACACGCCGAAGAGCGTGAGCCCGCCGAGCGCGATGAAGGTATCCGACGACACGCCGACCGCCTGCCCTTTCGACACGATGAAGCCGAGCCCGCGCACGATCTCCATCGTCGCGAGCGTCGTGATCAGCGCGTTGATGCGCAGGTACGCGATCACCGCGCCGTTCACGAAGCCGATCGCGGCGCCGGCCGCGACCGCCGCGACGATCGCGACGAACGTGTTGTCGGTCGCGTTCAGCACCATCGCGCACAGCACGCCGGAGAACGCGACGGTCGAGCCGATCGACAGGTCGAAGTCGCGCGACGCGAGACAGAACATCATCGTGCACGCGACCATGCCGATCTGCGAGATCGACAACGCGAGGCCGAGCATGTTGTCGATCGAGAAGAAATGATCGACCGTCAGCGACATCGTGATGAACATCACCGCGAAGATCGCGATCAGGCTGTATTCGGTCAGGTGCTGCCACCACTTCTGGCGGTCGCCCTGCTGTGGAACCAGCGCGTCGGCCGTCGGCTTCACGGCGGCGCTGGCGAGGTTTTCGTTGACTTGCATGGTGTGTCTCCTGCTCCTGCTTCGCGCGGCCCGCGCCGCGCAGGTTCGATTCGATTGTCGCCGGTCGCGTCAGGCTGCCTCGACCGCGCTCGTCTGCGGCAGCGCGAGGCTCAGCACCGCGTGCTCGTTCGCCCGTTCGCGCGGCAGCTCGCCGGCGATCCGGCCTTCGCGCATCACGACGATGCGGTCGGACACGCCGAGCACTTCCGGCAGCTCCGACGACACCATCACGATCGCGCAGCCGCGCTCCGCGAGCCGGTAGATCACGTCGTAGATCTCGTGCTTCGCGCCGACGTCGATCCCGCGCGTCGGCTCGTCGAGGATCACGACCTTCAGGTCGGGCTCCGCCAGCCAGCGCGACAGGATCGCCTTCTGCTGGTTGCCGCCCGACAGGAAGCGGATCTTCTGGCGCCGGTTCGGCGTCTTGATCTTCAGCCGCTGGATGAAGCGGTCGGCCGTTTCGCTTTCGGCCTTGCGGTTGATGAACAGCCCCGCGCGCAGCGAATGGCGGCGGCAACTGATGTTGATGTTCTCCGCGACCGACGCGATCGCGATGATCCCTTCTTCCTTGCGGTCCTCGGGGCACAGCACGATGCCGTGGCGGATCGCGTCGCCGGTGCGCTTCACGTCGATGCGCGCGCCGTCGAGCGTCAGCACGCCCGCGCGCCGGTGGTCCGCGCCGTACACGAGCCGCATCAGTTCGCTGCGGCCCGCGCCCACCAGCCCGAAGAAGCCGACGATCTCGCCCGCGCGCACCGAGAAGCTCGCGGGTGCGCGCAGCGCATGGCCGTCGATGCCTTCGGCGGAGAACCGCACGTCGCCGAGCGCGCGCGGCGCGTAATGGTAGATGTCCGAAATCTCGCGCCCGACCATCTCGGCGACGAGCCGTTCGCGCGGCACGTCGGCGAGCGACTCGTGCGACGCGATCTTGCGCCCGTCGCGGAAAATCGTGCACGCATTGCAGAGCCGGTAGATCTCGTCCATCCGGTGCGAGATGTAGATCAGCGCGCGGCCCTGCGCACGCAGGTCGTCGACGAGCTTGAACAGCACCTCGGTCTCGCGATGCGACAGCGAACTGGTCGGTTCGTCGAGCGCGATCACGCGCGCATTGCGCATCAGCGCCTTGCAGATCTCGACCATCTGCCGCTGCGCGATCGACAGCCGCCCGAGCTTCGCGTCGGGATCGAGGTCGACGCCCATCGCCGCGAGCCGCTCGCGCACGTAGCGCTTCGCCTCGCGCTTCCTCACCCAGCCGAAGGCGTTCGGCAGGCGGCCGAGCAGCAGGTTTTCCGCGACCGTCAGGTCGGGGACGTACTGCAGCTCCTGGTGAATCACCGCGATGCCGGCCGCGATCGACGCGGCCGCATTCGCGAACTGCACGGGCTGGCCGTCGACCAGCACGCTGCCCGCATCGGGCTGGTATTCGCCGCCGAGAATCTTCAACAGCGTCGACTTGCCCGCGCCGTTCTCGCCCATCAGGCCATGCACTTCGCCCGCCTGCACGTCGAACGAAATGCCGTCGAGTGCGCGCACGCCGGGAAATACCTTGCCGATATTGTCAAAACGCAGTGCCGCTGACACGTCGTCTCTCCACTTCCGAAATCGATCGACCGCCGGCCGCCGCATCGCCGCGGCAGCCGGCGGGCCGCTTACTTCGACGCGAGCCCCATCTCGTCGCGTACCTTCGACACGTTGTCGCGCGTCGCGAGCATGCCCGTCGTCAGCGTCAGCGGCGGCGGCGCCTTGCCCTGCGTGATCCACGTGTACATCAGGTCCGAGGTTTCCTCGCCGTGGCGCTTCGGGCTGATGATCACGGTGCCGTAGAAGCCCGTCGGCTGCGGCTTCTTGAACTCGTTCAGCGCCGAGTCGGACCCGCCGATGCCGATGCCGATCATGTTGTCGGCCTTGAAGCCGCGCCCTTCGGCCGCGCGTACCGCGCCGAGCACGGCCTCGTCGTTCAGACCGTACGCGACCCAGTGCTTGAACTGCGGGTTCTTCGTGAGCGCGATGTTCGCCGCGTTGAACGCGTTTTCCGTATCGGTCTTCGCCTGCGGCGCCGCGATCACGTTCGCCTTCGGGAAGCCGGCGGCCACCAGCGCGTCGGTCGCGCCGCTCGTGCGGTCGTGCGCGGTCGGCAGCTGCTCGTAGGTGATGTCGATCGCGCCGACGTCCTTCATGTCCCAGCCGCGCTTCTTGATCTCGGCCGCGATGCCGTCGCCGACCTGCTTGCCGATGTTGTACGCGGAGATCCCCATGTGCGGCACCGACTCGATCGGCTTGCCCGCGCCGTCGACGAGGCGGTCGTCGACCGTCATCATCTTCAGGTTGTGCGACTTCGCCTTCGCGACGATGCCCGGCCCGAGCTTCACGTCGGGCGTGCAGATGATGAAGCCCTGCGCCTTCTGCGCGGACAGGTTGTCGATCGCGCTCATCACCTTCTCGCCGGACGGCGCGCCGATCTTCACGAGCGTGAAGCCCTTTTGCTTCGCCGCGATTTCGGCGAACTTCCACTCGTCCTGGAACCACGGCTCTTCCGGCTGCTTCACCAGGAAACCGATCTTGACCGGGTCGGCCGCGTGCGCGACCGGGCTGCCCATCACCACCGCGGCCGCGGCCGCCAGCGTTACGAACGTTCTGCGTTTCATCTCCAGTGTCTCCTTGTTTTCATCGAACAGGATGCAGCCGCTTGTTGGTTTCGACGCAGCGTGCGCGCGGCCGTCGCACGTGCGGTCTTTCGAATCGTTGCGTCAGTCGTGGTACAGCGCCGCGCGCCCGCCGTCGACGGTGATGCAGGCGGCATTGATGAACGGTGCCTCGTCGGACGCCAGGAACACGGCTGTCATCGCGACCTCCTCCGGCCGGCCGATCCGCTTCATCGGCTGCAGCGCGAGCGTCGCGGCGCGCGCGGCGGCCGGATCGGGTTGCGCGTCCCACCAATCGCGCGTGAGCTGCGTCTCGATGTAGCCCGGCGCGATCGCGTTCACGCGCACGTTGCGCGCCGCGTATTCGATGCCGAGCGCGCGCGTGAGACCGAGCACGCCGTGCTTCGCGACCGGGTACGGAAAGCAGCCCGGGATGATCCTGAATGCATGCGTCGACGCGATGTTCACGATGCTGCCGCGGCCGCGCTCGACCATTCCCTCCAGCGCCGCGCGGCAACCGTGCCACACGCCGTCGAGATCGACCGCGAAGCAGCGGCGCCAGTCGTCGTCGGTCATCGTCAGCGGATCGGCGAACACGTTGATGCCCGCGTTGTTCACGAGCACGTCGAGCGGACCGAACGCCGCTTCGGTCCGCGCGAGCGCATCGCGCACCGCATCCTGCCGCGCGACGTCGGCCTGCAGCGGCAACACGCGCGCGCCGTCGAATTCGCGCGCGATCGCGGCGGCCGTGTGCTGCGCCTGCGGGAAATCGAGATCGACGAGCGCGACGGCCGCGCCCTCGCGAACGAACGCGCGGGCGATCGCGGCGCCGATACCCCGGCCCGCGCCCGTCACCATCGCGACCTTGCCCGCGAGGCGGCCCATCATGCCGCTCCGCCGCGCGCGACGCGCAAGCCGGCCTGGAACGCGCGCGCGTTCGCCGCCGTCGTGTCGGCCGACTGGCCGGGCCGGTACAGCGCCGAGCCAAGGCCGAAGCCGTTCGCGCCCGCGTCGAGGAACGGCGCCATGTTGTCGGGCGAAATGCCGCCGACCGGGATCAGCGGCACCGCGCGGTCGATCACCGCGCGCCATGCCTTCACGACCGGCACGCCGAGCTGTTCGGCCGGGAACATCTTCAGCACGTCGGCGCCGTGCGTCAGGGCCGCGAACGCCTCGGTCGGCGTCGCGACGCCCGGTGCGCTCGCGAGGCCGCGCTCGCGGGCGCGGCGGATCACCGCCGCGTCGCTGTGCGGCATCACGATCAGCGCGCCGCCCGCGTCCTGCACGCGGTCGACGTACTCGGCACGCAGCACGGTGCCCGCGCCGACGATCGCGTCGTCCGGCAGCGCGCGCCGCAGCGCCGCGATGCTGTCGAACGGATCCGGCGAGTTGAGCGGCACTTCGACGATCCGGAAGCCGGCCTCGTACAGCGCGCGGCCGTGGTCGGCCGCCTCGGCGGGCGTGATGCCGCGCATGATCGCGATCAGCGGACACGCGTCGAACGCGCGCATCAGGGCGGCGTGGGGCGTGTACGGCGCGGGCAAGGTCAGGTCGGACGACATCGAAGATTCCTCTGCAAGCAGTTCATTGGTCGGCGCAGACGGGCTCGCCGTCCGCGCGCACGAGCCCGGCACGCGACGCGATGCGCCACAGGCCGCGCTCGGTCGCATGCGCGGCAACGCGCGCATGCGCATGGCCAAATACCTCGAGCGCGTCGACGTAGCGCGCGCACAAGCCGTCGTCGCCGATCAGCAAGAGCGGCTGGTCCGCGAGCGCGATGCCGCGCTCCGCGAGCATCGCGTCGAGCGCATTGAGTTCATGGCCGATCAGCAGGCCCGACAGGTAGTCGCCCTGCGCATCGGGCGCGAGCCGGTCGGTCAGCCCCAGCGTGCGCGTGCTGAAAATCGTCGCGAGCAGCCCGGTGCGCTGCGCGCCGCGCGCGACCGACACGCCGCGCACGAATGCGTCGCGGTCGGGCGAGGCGCCCGCGCGCATCGTGCGGCCGAGGATCGTGTGATCGCGCAGCACGGCAAACAGCTCGCCCGTCATGAAGGTCTGGAAACGTTCGATCAACCCGTGCTTCACCCACGCCCATTTCGCATGCGTGCCCGGCAAGCCGATCAGTACCCCTGAACGATCGGCGCCAAGCGTGGGATCGCTCGCGAGTGCGCCGACGATCTGCGTTTCTTCGCCGCGCATCACGTCGGGCAGTTCGCCCGTCGCGATCACGCCCGGCACGATCGAGACCGTCGCGCCGCGCGACGTCGTCACCGTGATGAGGCCCGCGACGAGCGCGTCGGCGCCGGCCGGCACCGCGACGTACGGCGCCTCGCGCCAGCCCTGCGCGCTGCCCACCATCCCGGCGGCAAGCACCGGCAGGCCGGGCGTGCGGTCGAGCCAGTCGCCGCACGCTTCCTCGAAGACGGCGTCGAACGCGCGCGCGCCGCCGCCCGGCACATGCATCACGCCCGCCGCGCGGCTGCGCGTGTCGAGCAGCGCGCCGCGCGCGTCGTACAGGTAGGCGCGCAGCGACGTCGTGCCCCAGTCGAGCGCGATCAGCGACGGAAAGGCGGTGCTGGCGTCCGGAGCGGGCCGGGTCGAAGTGGTCATCGTTTGATCCTGCGGGTACCCTGCGGCGGGCTCCAGCCCAGTTCCGCGGAAATGGCTCGCGCTTCGCGCTGCACGAGCGGAATCAGTTCGTCCATCCGGTCGTGCGGCATGTACGGAATGGTGCTGGCGACCGACACGGCCGCGACGATCGCGCCCGACGCGTCGCGGATCGGTGCGGCCACGCAGCGGATCGACGCCTCGTTCTCCTCGAGGTCGAACGTATAGCCGCCGGCCGCGTAGTGGGCCATGCGCTGCAGGAACGCGCTCGTCTCGGGCCGGTTGTCGGGCTTGAAATTGACGCCGGCCAGCGCGCGTCGCGCGGCCTCGAACAGCGAACGCCACAGGTCCGGATCGAGGTCGAGCATCATTGCCTTGCCGATGCCGGTCGACGCGAGCGGCATCCGGTGGCCGACGCGCGAGCGCATCTCGAGGCCGCGCGTGCCGGGAATCTTGTCGATGTACAGCACGTCGTCGCCGTCGCGCACGCCGAGGTGGATCGTGTCGAGCGTCGCTTCCGCGAGCGCTTCGAGATGCGGCCGCGCCACCGCGGTGAGCGGCATCTGCTCGAGCGCGATCGTGCCGAGCTCGATCAGCTTCGGGCCGAGCAGGTAGCCGCCCTGCACCTGGCGCAGGTAGCGCGCCTGCACGAGGCTGCTGACGAGACGGTGCGTCGTGCTGCGCGTCGTCCCGAGCGCCGCGCCGATCGCGCGCATGTCGCGCGCGCCGTTCGCGATCGCCTCGAGGATCGCGAGGCCGCGCAGCAGCGTCTGCGTGCCGGCCTGCTGCGCGGCGAGATCGAGCGGCGTGCTGGTCGCGCCGATGCTGTCGGTCAGCGAGACATCGGCCGGCGTCGCGCGCCGGGCGTCGAGGGCAAGGGAATCGGGCATCTTGGTCATGGAACGGGCTTCTTCAACGGAATCGGTGAAGCCGCACGCGCGGCGCCGGAACGAGGTCCCGTGCTGCGGCGTGGCGGCGGTCGATGCACCGAGTAAAGCGCCCGGCGAACTTCATGGAAGGTGTCTCCGTGTGCGACGGGCGCCGCGCGATGCGTGGGTCCGAAGCTGTCGATGTGCTTCGGATTGTAGGAGCGCGCGCACTCGGCTCCAATATTTGAATGCGTTGTCCAGATAATGAGAATCCGGCGGAAACCGGCCGCGGGTGCGAGGCAACGGCCGCGCCATGAACACGGGGGCGGAACCCGCCGTGTCGCGGGTTCCGCCCCCGTTGGTTCACGATCCGCCGCGCTTACTGCTGGCTGCTCGTGCTGCGTGCCTGCATGTAGCGCTGCACGTCGGCGAACGACACGCGGCCGTTGCCGCCCGCATCGATCTGCCGGAAGTGATTCGCGACATAGCCGAGGCCGGCCGCGCGCGCCTGCGACTCGGTGATCGAGCCCGTGTTCTGCGTGTCGGCCGCGCTGAACTGGCTCGCGAGCTTGCGCACCACCTGCGCATGCAGCGCGGCGCCGGTCGTCTGCGTGCCGGCGGTCGCGCGGCGCGCGGCCGGCGGCACGTACGGATCGCCGAGCTGCGCCTGGCGCGCACGCGCCGGTGCGGCGGCATCGCTCGCCTGCGCGAACGCGGATACGGATGCTGCGGCGCCGACCCATGCGAGCGCCGCGGCAACGACGATGAAACGGTTCTTCATATCAGGCTCCAGTCTGGAATGAGGTCGTCGACGGACGGCGGACGGCGCCCTCGCGGGCGCCCGACGCCGGCCCGGCGCTGCATCAGTGCGCGGCCGCGTTGTAGAAGGTCACGAGGTCGGCTTTCTCCTGCGGACGCGACGTATCGTCGAGATAGACCATGTGTCCGCCCTGATAGTCCTTGATCGTCAGGTTCGGCTGCGTCCCGAGCCGCGCGAGGTCGAGCTCGGTCTGGTAGAACGGCGTCGCGATGTCGTGATACCCGTTCAACGACAGCACCTTCAGCTGCGGGTTCAGCGTCAGCGCCGCGGCGAGGTCGGGAATCGTGTCGGGCATCGCGAGCCCGTCGTGCGTCCAGTCCCACGTGTTGATCGCGTTGCTGCTCACCGAGTAGACCGACTGCGCGGTGTACTTCAGTTCGTTCGGCAGGTAGCGGCCGATCGTGTCGGTGAACGGCTTCGTGATGAACGAGCTCGACGGATCGCCGTCCGCCGCGAGCGGGCTCGACACGGGCACGTTCACGCGCGCGTCGTAGCGGCCGATCAGCGTGCCCGGGACCAGCGACAGCTGGAAGCTGTTGTCGAAGAAGGTCGGGATCACGTTGAAGTCCGCATTCCACAGCGACTGCTTCACGCCGGTCGCATTCACCATCGTCGTCACGAGGTTCGGCGGCGGCGGCGTATGGCTCGCGAGGTACGCGTTCACGGCGGGCGCGTAGCTGCCGGCCGTCAGCAGGCGCATCTGGTCCGCGTACTGCGGCAGGTTCGACGGGTTCGGATTGTCGAGCTGATAGTACGCGCCGACGGCCCCGTACGACGGCACGAAGCCCGCGCAACTCACCGGGCTCGACCCGTTGTTCGAGTTGCCGACGTAGTCGCTCGCCATGTCGCAGTTCGTGTTGTAGTTCAGGATCGACGACTGCAGCACGATGCCGTCGAGCTTCACGCCGGCCGTCTCGAGCAGGTTCGCGAGCACGTCGGTGCGCGGCGTGCCGTACGATTCGCCGAACAGGTATTTCGGCGAACCGGTGCGCTGATTCACGGTCAGGTAGCGCGTGACGAAATCGCGGAAGGCGCCGCCGTCCTGGTCGACGCCCCAGAACGTCTGGTTCGTGTTCGGCGCGATCGCTTCGGAAAAGCCGGTGCCGATCGCATCGACGAACACGAGGTCGGTCGTGTCGAGCAGGCTTTCCTGGTTGTCGACGAACGGGAACGTCGACGTATTCGCGTTCGGGTCGCCCGTCTGGATCCGGCGCGGGCCGAACGAACCGAGGTGCAGCCACACCGATGCCGAGCCCGGGCCGCCGTTGTACAGGAACGTGACGGGCCGCTTCGCCGCGGGCTGGTTGTCGGCCGTGTAGGCGACGTAGAAGAACGAGGCTTCGGGCGCGCCGGTCTGCGGATTGCGCGCGACGAGGTGGCCGGCCGTGGCCGTATAGCGGATCGTCTTGCCGTTCAGCGTGATCTGGTGATGCGTGACGGCGGCCTTTTCAACCGCGGCGGAAGGGTCGAGCGACGCGTTCGCACTCGACGAATAACTGTTCGGATCGTTGTACGCCCGGTCCGCCTGAGCGGCGGGATCGGCTGAATTGGCGGCGTTCGCAGCGGCGGACGATGTCACGTCGTCGTTGCAGGCCGTCAGGATCAGCGAAGAAAACACTACCCCCAACAACAGCTTCGCTTTGCTCGCTGGCATCGTTGCTTTCCTTCTCGGATGTTTTTTGTGTCGAGCAGCCGGATAAGCCGCCCCCCGCCTCGCTTGCGGCCGATGAGCCGAGGCGCTGGCCAATATACGCGAGCCCGTCAGCTTTGAAAAATTTTGAAATATTTGGCCGGCCGACGGTGCGGCGCACACCTTTCAGGAATACTTCGAATCGTGAAACGTTGCATTTCACGTCGCTTTCATCGGCTTTCGCGTTTACCCGCAGAGACTAAAAAAGGGCGAAATTCGTGCCATGCAGGCAAACAAAAACGCACGGTCGCCCGCATTGCTCAGGAAAGCGAAATAGACGAATTCGTCTAACGGATGTGGCCCGACATGCGCGCGACACGAATGCGCTGCGGCGCAGCAATGGCGCACGGGCGACGGAACGGACAATGCGACGGCGCGCTCGCGCCGCTCACTCCGATTGCGGCAGTTCGGCCGTCCCCATCCGGCGCGCGATGACCGCCGCGCGCTGTGCCTGGTAGGCCGAGCCGCGATGCGCGTCGAACCAGCGCGGCTTCGGCAGCATCACCGCGAGACGCGCCGACTGCCACGCACCGAGCCGGCTCGCGGGAACCTTGTAGTAATAGCGGGCGGCCGCCTCGGCGCCGTACACGCCGCGGCCCCATTCGACGGAATTCAGGTAGATCTCGAAGATGCGCTCCTTGTCGAGCACCGCTTCGAGCATCCACGTGATGACGAGCTCCTGCCCCTTGCGGATGTAGCTCTTCTCGCGCGACAGGAACAGGTTGCGCGCAAGTTGCTGCGTGATCGTCGAGCCGCCCGCGACGATCCTGCCGCGCGCCTTGTTCTTCTCCCACGCCTGCAGGATCGCGTCGACGTCGTAGCCGTTGTTGGTCGCGAAGGTCGCGTCCTCGGACGCGATCAGCGCGCGCTTCAGGTTGCGCGAGATCTGGTCGTACGGCACCCACTGGTGCTGGATCTGCGCGGGCGGCGTCGCGCGCGACAGCCACCACGCGTCGGTGCGCATGAACGCGGTCGAGCCCGGGTTCACGAACGACCACAACGCGATCTGCGCAAGATAGAACAGCTGCGTCGCGAGCCACGCGAGCGCGAACACCGATCCCGCATAGGCGACCCAGCGAGCGAGGCTCACCGATCGCGTGCGCTGCGTGCTGCTCACCGCCACCACGTGCCGCGCTCCGGTCAGCTCGCCGCGAGCGCCTGGCGCAGCGCGGCCAGCACCGGTGCACCGTCCGGCCGCACGCCGCGCCAGATGAAGAACGATTCGGCCGCCTGTTCGACGAGCATCCCGAGCCCGTCGGCCGTGCGCGCGCCGAGCGACGCCGCGTGTTGCATGAACACCGTCGGCTGCGCGCCGTACATCATGTCGTATGCGAGCGTGCCCGCGCCGAACGCGGCCGCGTCGCATTCCGGCAACGCGGCGTCGAGGCTGCCGGCCGTCGCATTGATCACCACGTCGTACGGCTCCGCGCGCACGACGTCGGGGCCGCCGCCCGCGAGCGTGCAGCCCGCATCGTGCGCGGCCTGCATGAACTGGCCGACGAGTGCCTCGGCCTTGCTCGCGGTGCGGTTCACGATCGTGATCGACAGCGGCGCGCGGTCGAGCAGCGGCAGCACGACGCCGCGCGCCGCACCGCCCGCGCCGAGCAGCAGGATGCGCGCGCCCGCGAGCGACACGCCGAGATTCGCTTCGATGTCGCGCACGAGGCCGACGCCATCGGTGTTGTCGCCGTGAATACGGCCGTCGGCATCGATGCGCAGCGTGTTCACCGCCCCCGCCGCCGCCGCGCGCGGCGACAGCGAGTCGGCCAGCGCATGCGCCTCGAGCTTGAACGGCACCGTCACGTTCGCGCCGCGGCCGCCTTCGGCGACGAAGGCGCGCACGGCGGCTTCAAAGCCGTCGACCGGCGCAAGCCGGTGCGCATACTCGATCGGCTCGCCCGTCTGCGCGGCGAACTGCGCGTGGATGAACGGCGACTTGCTGTGCGCCACCGGGTTGCCGAACACGACATAGCGGTCGGCACCGCTCGTCGACACCGCCGCGGTCATGATGCGCGCCCTTCTTCGCCGTCGTTGCCGTTTGCGGCTTCGCCGCCCGCCTCCGATGCCGCGCCGTCCGCTTCGGCCAGCGCTTCGGCTTCGGTTTCCGCCGACGCGTCTTCCGCGTCGACCAGCGTGTCGTCGCCGCCTTCGGCGTCATCCTCTTCGTCGGCCGCGTCGCCGCTCGTCACGGTCGGCGCGTCGAGCACGTTCAGCAGGCGCACCGACGCCTCGATCGTCAGCTCGTCGAGCGACATCACGTCGAGCAGCACGCGCGTGCCGCGCGCATGCACGCCGAGCCCCGGCACATGCAGCAGCAGCGGAATGTCCTCCAGGCGCACGAGATCACCCTTCACGACGCTCGCGACCACCTGCTTCTTCTGCTCCTGCGCGAGCCAGCGCAAGCACCAGAAGTACTCCATGCGGCGCTGGTAATCGGCATAGGCCGTATAGGTATCGTCGAAACCCTGCACGACCGCGTACAGGTCGGCGTCCTTCGGCTTGAACGGCGCGGCGAGCTTCGCGGTGACGCCATGCTGCACGCACGCGAGCAGCTGCCACTGGTTCACGAGGTCGACATAGCGGCGCAGCGGCGACGTGCTCCATGCGTACTGGGCCACGCCGAGGCCTTCGTGCGGCGCGGCCGTCGTCTGCATTCGCGTGCGCTTCGGGCCCGGCGCGCCGAAGCCGCGCTGCGAGCGATAGATGCCCGGCACCGTATGGTCGTGCAGGAACGCGCCCCAGGTCGAGTTCGCGAGGATCGCGAGCTCCGACACGATCAGGTCGAGCGGCGACCCGCGGCGACGCGGCGTGATCGACACGTGCTCGCCTTCGACGTAGAAGTTGTAGTCGGTGTTGCGCTGCACCTCGCGCTTCAGGCCGTAGCCCGCGCGGGCGACCTGGCGCTTCTCGAACAGCGCCTGCGCGAGCGGCCACAGCACGGCGATGTCGTCCTTGTGCGGATAGTCGCCGGTGCCGGCCGCGAGCGTCTCTTCGGTGACGAGCTCGTCGAGCGTGTTGTGGCGCAGGTTGTTCTTCACGAACACGAGCTCGGCGCGCGTCTCGTTCGCGACGATCTCCTGCGTTTCGCGGTTGACGATGATGTACAGCGACAGCGCCGGACGGTAATCGCCCTCCTTCAGCGTGAACACGTCGACGACGTCGTCCGGCAGCATCGTGATCTTGTCGCCCGGCATGTAGACGGTCGACAGGCGCGTGCGCGCGATCGCATCGACCGCGTCGCCGCGCACGATGCCGAGGGCCGGCGCCGCGATGTGCACGCCGATCCGCACGCGGCCGTCGGACAGGTGCTCGACCGAGAACGCATCGTCGATCTCGGTCGTCGTGATGTCGTCGATCGAGAACGCCTCGACGTTCGCGCGCGGCAGGTCGTCCGGCAGCGGGCCGACCGCGACGGGCGGAAAGCCCGTGCCGTGCGGGAAGAATTCCGCGAGGAAGCGCGCCTCGTGCAGCGCACGCGGCGACGCGATGCCGCCGCAGTCGAGCATCAGCCGCGCCGGCGACACGCCGCGCGCGCCGGCCGCCGCTTCCATCGCCTTGTATTCGATCGCGTTCTTGTCCGGCCGCGTCAGCAGCCCGAGCACCTTGCCCGCGAACGCGTCCGGCAGCTTGCCGGCCTTCAGTTCCTCTTCGTACTGCGCCTGGACCAGCGCTTGCTGGCGCTTGCGCTCGAGCGACGCGAGCGCCATCTTGAGCTGCTCTTCCGGCGCGCGCTGATACTGGCCGCGCCCCTTGCGGCGGAAGTAGACGGGCGAGCCATGCAGCCGCAGCACCAGCGCCGCGCGCTCGACCGGGCCGTAGGCCGCGCCGAAATACTCGGCGGCCAGCGCCGTATACGCAAACTCGTCGGCCGGCGCGCATTCCCACAGGAAATCCAGGTCGATCTGCTGCGCGGCCGTGTCGGCCTCCTGCATCAGCTCGCTCGCGGCCGGCTTCTCGAATTCGATCAGCACGTCTTTCGCGCGGACCTTCGCGCGCCGCCCGCCGGGCAACTCGACCTGAAATGCATCGCCCTGGCGCGACAGCACGCTGCCCGCCTTGAAACTGCCCGATTCCTCGAAGAAAACGTTCACTCAGTACTCTCGTTCAGACTGCCCGGCGCCGCGTCGGCGGCACCGCATGATGATGGGAATTCGATCGGCACAGGGCCGGTTTATGACGTCTTTCCGTCGCAAAATGCGAGAACGTCGTCGACATAGTCGGCAAATTCGCTGATCCCGTGATCGCTGCCTTCGATCACGCGCGTTTTCGCACCCGGGTAATGCGCCAGCATCTCGCGATAGTCGAGCACTTCGTCGCCGGTCGCCGCGAACAGATAGTAGCGTTCGGCGCGCGTGATTGCCGGCACGCGCAGCGCGTCGAGCTCATGCAGGTGACGGCGCTCGACGACGATCGTGCCGCCGCCGTGCCACAGCGGCTGTTCGCCCAGGTGCTGCTCGAGATCGCGTTGCGGCACGATGGCCGGATTCAGCAGCACGGCCTTCCAGCCGTGCTTTTCCGCCAGCCACGTCGCGTAATAGCCGCCGAGCGAGCTGCCGATGACGGTCACGTCGCGCGCGCCCGCCACTTCCGCTTCGGCCACCGCGATCGCCTCGAGCGGCGACACCGACAGCGACGGGCACCGCCACTCGCCGGTACGGCCGAGTTCGGCCATGCGCGCGGCGAGCAGCCGCGATTTCTGCGATTCCGGCGACGACCGGAAGCCGTGCAGATACAGGATCACGTGCGGCTCCCGAGCGCATCGAGCAGCTTCTGGTGCACGCCGCCGAAGCCGCCGTTGCTCATCACGAGCACGTGGTCGCCCGGGCGCGCGGCCTCGACGACGGCCTTCACCAGCAAGTGGAGATCGTCGAACGCGCGTGCCTTGTCGCCCAGCGGCGCCAGCGACTCGCCGAGATTCCAGCCGAGCGCGTCGCGCCCCGTCGGGGCGCCGTAGCCGAACACGAGATCGGCATCGGCGAGGCTGGCCGGCAATTGCGACTTCATCACGCCGAGCTTCATCGTGTTCGAGCGCGGCTCGAGCACGGCGAGGATGCGGGCATTCTGGCGACCGATGCGCGCACGAAGGCCGGCGATCGTGGTTTCGATCGCGGTCGGATGGTGCGCGAAATCGTCGTAGACGGTCACGCCGTCGATGCTGCCGCGCACTTCCATCCGGCGCTTCACGTTGCGGAACGACGCGAGCGACGCCGCCGCCTGCGCGGGCGGCACGCCGACGTGGCGCGCGGCGGCGATCGCCGCGAGCGCGTTCATCCGGTTGTGGTCGCCCTGCACCTGCCACGCGACTTCGCCGACGCGCTCGGCCTGCGAGTACACCGCGAAGCGCTCGTCGACCGGCACGCCGTCCTCGGCCGGCAGCGCCTGCCAGCCGCCGTCGACGCCGAAGCGCTCGACCTCGCTCCAGCAGCCGCGCGCCAGCACGCGTTCGAGCGCGTCCGAGCGGCCGTTCGTGACGATCCGGCCGACGCCCGGCACGGTGCGCACGAGATGGTGGAATTGCGTCTCGATCGCGGCGAGATCCGGGAAGATGTCGGCGTGATCGAATTCAAGGTTGTTCAGCACCGCGGTGCGCGGCCGGTAGTGGACGAACTTCGAACGCTTGTCGAAGAACGCCGTGTCGTACTCGTCGGCCTCGATCACGAAGAAGCTCGAGTCGGTGAGCCGTGCCGACACGCCGAAATTCAGCGGCACGCCGCCGATCAGGAAACCGGGGTTCAGGCCCGCGTCCTCCAGCAGCCACGCGAGCATCGACGACGTGGTCGTCTTGCCGTGCGTGCCCGCGACCGCGAGCACCCACTTGCCGGCGAGCACGTGCTCGCCGAGCCACTGCGGGCCCGACACGTACGGCAGGCCGCGATCGAGGATCGCCTCCATCAGCGGATTACCGCGCGTGACGACGTTGCCGATCACGAACAGGTCCGGTTTCAGGTCGATCTGTTCGGCGCCGTAGCCTTCGATCAGCGTGATGCCCTGTGCCTCGAGCTGGGTGCTCATCGGCGGATAGACGCCCGCGTCGCAACCCGTCACCGTGTGGCCCGCTTCGCGCGCGAGTACGGCGAGACCGCCCATGAAGGTGCCGCAGATGCCAAGAATATGGATGTGCATAGAGATGAATGCTTTCGCGCCGCCGGGCGCCGTCGATTCGGAAAGGATGCATGTGCGGCGCGCCGGACGGACCGCGCGACCGGCGCCGACCCACGACTTTTGCCGCGACACAAAGATGGCTATTGTAACTGACGGCCTGCGCTGCCCGGCGGCCCGAACGATGCGGGCGAACCCCGGCCGGGCGTCGGGTGGCGGCCCGCCGTACCCGTGCTCGGGCCCGTCGGCGATCGAGTATGATTGCCGGATCATGTCTCGCAAATCCCTTCTCGACCCGCGGCGCGTCCGCGAGGAAATCGCCCAATCCGCCGCCCGCCTGATCGCGGAGGACGGCCTGGACTATGCCGGCGCGAAGCGCAAGGCCGCGCGCCAGTTGCTGGGCGATTCGCGCGTTGCCGGCGAATGGCTGCCGGATAACGACCAGATCGAGGAAGAACTGCGCGAATACCTCGCGCTGTTCCAGAGCGATACCCAGCCGGACGAACTGCGCCGCCTGCGCGAGATCGCGCTCGACTGGATGCGCCGGCTCGCCGAGTTCCATCCCTATGTGACGGGCGCCGTGCTGAACGGCACCGCGAACGCCCATTCGGATATCCATTTGCAGGCATTCACCGACAACCCGAAGGACGTCGCCATCTACCTGCTGAACCAGAACGTCCAGTACGACGTCTCCGAGACGCGGCACTTCGCGGGCCGCGCCGACGTCGAGACGCTCAGTTTCCTGTGGCGCCCACGGCGCGACATGGACGCGATCGGCATCCATCTCGCGCTCTATGCGAGCGACGACCTGCGCGGCGCGGTCAAGGCCGACGCGCGCGGCCGCGTCGCCCGCGCCGATGCCGCCGCGCTGCGCGCGCTCGTCGAGGCAGGCAAGACCCCTTCCGAACCGGAATGATTCAACGATGATGATGAAACGCATGTTGGCGCTCGCGGTGGTCGCGGCCGCCGCCGTCGCCGGCGGACTGACCGCCGGCCATTGGTTCCGCGGCAGTGCCGACGACGGCGTCGCCGTCGCCGCGCCCGCCGCGCAGGGCAACCCGGTCGACCAGCTGTGGGCGTCGTCGCTGACGGGCACCGACGGCAAGCCGGCCTCGCTGGCCGCTTTCAAGGGCCAGAAGGTCGTCGTCAATTTCTGGGCATCGTGGTGCGGCCCCTGCGTAGAGGAAATGCCCGAGCTCGTCGCACTGTCGCACCAGTACAAGCAGAAAGGCATCCGTTTCATCGGGATCGGCGTCGATTCCGAGCAGAACGTGAAGAACTTCCTGCAGAAGGTAAAGGTCGACTATCCGGTCTTCGTCAGCGGTTACGCAGGCGCCGATCTGGCCCGTAATTTTGGAAATACCGCCGGCGCGTTGCCGTTTACGGTCGTGATCGACGAAACCGGCAAGATTCGCGAGACAAAATTGGGACAAATCCAGCCGGCCGAGCTGAAAAAGACGCTCGACGCGCTGTAACCGGCCCGAACGGCGGCCCGCACGTTGGCGGCGATTTGCCTGTCGATCGCCGCAATTTCGCGTGAATTCGCCGATACTTTGCTTCCATGCCGGTAATTCTTGCAGGTCCGTCGCGCCCGGCCGTTCGGCAAAACTAGACAAATTTCTCTAAATAGCGCTAAAGTTCGCGCAATTCCGCAGAAATAGAAGCGACCATGACACGATTGCTGGTGCTGCACGGCCCCAACCTGAACCTTCTCGGCACCCGGGAACCGGAGGTGTACGGCCGCGTCACGCTCGCTCAGATCGATCAGGCGCTTGCCGCGCGCGCCCGGGAAGCCGGCGCCGAGTTGTCGTCGTTCCAGAGCAACCATGAAGGTGCGCTGGTCGACCGCATCCAGGCCGCGCGGGAGGAACAGACCGATTTCATCCTGATCAATCCGGCCGCGTACACGCACACGAGCGTTGCGATCCGGGACGCGATCGCCGGCGTTGGCATCCCGTTCGTCGAGGTTCACTTGTCGAACGTGCATCGCCGCGAAGCGTTCAGGCACCACTCCTACTTTTCCGACCAGGCCGAAGGCGTGATCTGCGGGCTCGGCTGGAAAGGTTATCTGTACGCGCTCGAGTACGCGCTGGACAAGCTGCAAGGCACGTCGCGCGGCTGATTTCGCGATCTAGATTCAGCGCCGGCCCCTAACCGGCGCTTTCACGTATTGAAAGGGGAATTCCCGATGGATCTTCGTAAGCTGAAAACTCTGATCGACCTCGTTTCCGAATCCGGCATCTCCGAGCTGGAAGTGACGGAAGGCGAAGGCAAGGTGCGCATCGTCAAGAACGCACCGCCGGTCTACGTGCAGCCGACGGCTGGGTATGCCCCGCAAGTCAGCGCGCCCGCTCCGTCGGCCGCGCTGCCGACCGAAGGCGCTGCCGCGCCGGCCGCGGGCGCTCCCGCCGCACCGGCCGCACCGCAAGGCCACGTCGTGACGTCGCCGATGGTCGGCACGTTCTATCGCGCGCCGTCGCCGGGCGCGGACCCGTTCGTCCAGGTCGGCGACACGGTCAAGGAAGGCCAGACCATCTGCATCATCGAAGCGATGAAGCTGCTCAACGAGATCGAGTCGGACAAGGCCGGCGTGATCAAGGAAATCCTCGTCGAGAACGGCCAGGCCGTCGAATACGGCCAGCCGCTTTTCGTGATCGGCTAAGCCCGCCGCGCGGCCGTCCCGGCCGCGCGCCGCCGAGATGCTCGCCTGGCGCCGTTCGCGCGCCCCTCGAAGAGACGAATACTCGCTATGTTTGAAAAAATCCTCATTGCCAACCGCGGTGAAATCGCGCTGCGCATCCAGCGCGCGTGCCGCGAGCTCGGCGTCAAGACGGTGGTCGTCTACTCGGAAGCCGACAAGGAAGCCAAGTACGTGCGCCTCGCGGACGAAGCCGTCTGCATCGGCCCGGCTCCGTCGAACCTGAGCTACCTGAACATGCCGGCGCTGATCAGCGCCGCGGAAGTCACCGATGCCGAGGCGATCCACCCCGGCTACGGCTTCCTGTCGGAAAACGCCGATTTCGCGGAGCGCGTCGAGCAGTCGGGCTTCACGTTCATCGGCCCGCGCCCGGAAACGATCCGGATGATGGGCGACAAGGTCACCGCGAAGCAGACGATGATCAAGACCGGCGTGCCGTGCGTGCCGGGCTCGGAAGGCGCGTTGCCGGACGATCCGAAGGAGATCGTCAAGATTGCGCGCGCGATCGGCTATCCGGTCATCATCAAGGCGGCCGGCGGCGGCGGCGGACGCGGGATGCGCGTCGTGCACACCGAGGCTGCGCTCGTCAACGCGGTCAACATGACCCGCGAGGAAGCCGGCCGTGCGTTCGGCAACCCGCAGGTGTACATGGAGAAGTTCCTCGAGAACCCGCGTCACATCGAGATCCAGGTGCTGTCGGACGCGTACAAGAACGCGATCTGGCTGGGCGAGCGCGACTGCTCGATGCAGCGCCGCCACCAGAAGGTGATCGAGGAAGCGCCGGCGCCCGGCATTCCGCGGCGCCTGATCGACCGCATCGGCGACCGCTGCGCGGACGCCTGCAAGAAGATGGGCTACCTCGGTGCGGGCACGTTCGAATTCCTGTACGAAAACGGCGAGTTCTACTTCATCGAGATGAACACGCGCGTGCAGGTCGAGCACCCGGTATCGGAGCTGATCACGGGCGTCGACATCGTGCAGGAACAGATCCGCATCGCGGCCGGCGAGAAGCTCGCGCTGCGCCAGCGCGACATCCAGTTCCGCGGACATGCGATCGAATGCCGGATCAACGCCGAGGATCCGTTCAAGTTCACGCCGTCGCCGGGCCGGATCACGTCGTGGCATACGCCGGGCGGCCCCGGCGTGCGCGTCGACTCGCATGCCTACAATGGCTATTTCGTGCCGCCGAACTATGATTCGATGATCGGCAAGCTGATCACCTACGGCGCGACGCGCGAGCAGGCGATCCGCCGCATGCGCATCGCGCTGTCGGAAATGGTCGTCGAAGGCATCCAGACCAACATCCCGCTGCACCGCGAGCTGATGATCGACTCGAAGTTCGTCGAAGGCGGCACCAGCATCCACTATCTCGAAAACCGGCTCGCGCAGAAGCAGCAGGTCGCACCGGAAGAAGCGTAAGCATGAGCTATCGCGAACTCGTCGTCGAACTGGCCCGTGAGCATGCGGAGGCGCTGTCCGACGCGCTGCTCGACCTCGGCGCGCTGTCGGTGTCCGTCGAGGACGCCGACGCCGACACGCCCGACGAACAGCCGCTCTTCGGCGAGCCGGGCCTCGTGCCCGACCGCACCGCGTGGCAGCACTCGCGCGTGGTCGCGCTGCTGTCGGCCGACCATGAGCCGGCCGTGCTGCTCGCCGCGGCCGCGAACGAGATCGGCATCGCCGAAACGCCGAAGTTCGTCGTCCGCGAAGTCGAGGAACAGGACTGGGTGCGGCTCACGCAATCGCAGTTCGAGCCGATCCCGATCGGCGAGCGGATCTGGGTCGTGCCGTCGTGGCACGACGCGCCCGATCCCGATGCGCTCGTCCTCGAGCTCGATCCGGGCCTCGCATTCGGCACCGGCAGCCACCCCACTACCCGTCTGTGCATGGAGTGGCTCGAACAGTCGGTGAAGCCCGGCCAGTCGGTGCTCGACTACGGCTGCGGCTCGGGCATTCTCGCGATCCTCGCGAAGAAATGCGGGGCGAACCCCGTCATCGGCATCGACATCGATCCGCAAGCCGTCGAATCGGCGCGGCAGAACAGCGAGCGCAACCGTGCGGAAGTCACGTACGGGTTGCCCGACGCATGCCCGGACGGCGAGTTCGACATCGTCGTCGCGAACATCCTGTCGAACCCGCTGAAGCTGATGGCGTCGATGCTCGCATCGAAGGTCAAACCGGGCGGGCGCATCGCGCTGTCGGGCGTGCTCGCACGCCAGGCGGACGAAGTCGCGGCCGTCTACGCGCGCTACGTCGACATCTCGGTCTGGCGTGAACACGAAGGTTGGGTATGCCTCGCCGGAACCCGGCGGGAAAGCCATTAGAATAGCGCTGTCCTTCACTCTGGCCAGCAGGCCGCCCGGCTCGACATGCTTCTTGCGACGCGCTGCCCTCATTGCGAAACCGTCTTCCGGCTGCAGCAGGAACAGCTCTCGCTGCATGACGGGCTCGTGCGCTGCGGCCATTGCCACGAAGTCTTCAACGCGTCCGAATCGCTCGTTCCCGAGCACGCGCCGCAGCCCGAACCGGCCCTGACCGACGCGGCTGCGGCGCCGGACCACGGCGACGCGCATCATCAGGCCCCGCCCGCACGGCTGTTCACCGCCGACGCGCCGGCCGCGTCGCCGTCCCACACCGATTACAAGCCGGAAGGCTGGGACATGTGGGCGCCGTGGCTCGACGCCGGCGTCGATCCGTCGCTGCAGCACAGCGTCGAGACCGTCCGCGTCGAGCCGCTGGTGCCGCTCGCGCTCCCGGCCGCGGAAGCCGGCGTCGTTCATCTGTCGGGCACGCCCGTGCCGTTCCCGTCCCCGACCGAACTCGACGCCGCTTCGACTGGCGTCGAGCAACCGGCCGAACCGCATTCGCAGCCGACGGAACACGACACCGCTGCCTTGCCCGCGCCGATCGAGCGCGACCCGCGCGAGCCGCGCTTCGTCGCCCACCTCCCGTCGGAACCGCAAGCCACGCCCGATGCCGCCGAACCCGCCGGCCACGCGCACTTCGCCGTGCCGGACGACGAACGCGCACCGCGCGAGCCGCGTTTTGCGTTCGCGCCGGCGCCGGCCGTCACCGAACCCGAACCCGCAACCGGATCCGACGCGTTCCCCCGGCATGATCAGGCCGCGCCCGCGGCGGCAGCCGAGCCGGCTGCACCATTCCCGGCCGCACTGTCCGACGACGACCGCCCGCACTTCGCCGTCACGCGCGAGACGCGCGCGCCGCAGCAACGCGGGATGCTAGGCGGTTTCTTCGGCGGCCTCGTCGCGGCGGTGCTGGCCGTGCTGCTCGTCATGCAGCTCGCGTGGTGGCAACGCGAAACGCTGATGATCGACTGGCCCGTCACGCAGGGCTGGTTCCGGCAGGCTTGCGCGCCGCTCGGCTGCACGGTCGCGCCGCCGCGCGCGATCGACGGCCTGCGGCTCGACGCGACCGACCTGCGCCAGCTCGACGGGCCGCGCGAACTCGAATTGAAGGTACCGCTGACGAACCGCTACCGCGTCGCGCTCGCGTACCCGTCGCTCGAACTCACGCTGCTCGACGACGCCAATCGCGTCACCGTGCGCCGCGTGCTCGCGCCGCGCGACTACGTGCGCCCGGGCACGCCGATCGACGCCGGGCTGCCGCCCGGCACCACGCAGACGATGGTCGTCCGCCTCGAAACGAACGGCACGCCCGCCTCGAATTTCCGCGTCCAGATCTTCTATCCGTGACGCACCGCGGCGCGCGCATGCGCGCCCGTCTCAACCCGCGCGCCTCAAGCGGCGCGCTATTTCGGAGCACGAACATGAGCAAAGTTACGCTGGGTGGCAACCCGATCGATCTCGCCGGCACGTTCCCGGCCGTCGGCGCCCAAGCCGCCGATTTCAAGCTGGTCGGCAAGGACCTCGCCGACCTGTCGCTCGCCAGCTTCGCCGGCAAGCGCAAAGTGCTGAACATCGTGCCGAGCCTCGACACGCCGACCTGCGCGACGTCGACCCGCAAGTTCAACGAAGCCGCGTCGTCGCTCGACAACACGGTCGTGGTCGTCGTGTCCGCCGACCTGCCGTTCGCCGCCACGCGCTTCTGCACGACCGAGGGTCTCGCCAACGTCGTGACGGCCTCGACGTTCCGCACCGGCCGCGCGTTCGCGAACGCGTACGGCGTCGACGTGACGAGCGGCCCGCTGAACGGCCTGACCGCCCGTGCCGTCGTCGTGCTCGACGCGCAGGACAAGGTGATCCACGCGGAACTCGTCGGCGAAATCAAGGACGAGCCGAACTACGATGCAGCGCTCGCCGCACTGAAGTAAGCTTTCTACCGCTTTCCCCTGCCGCGCCGCGCCCTTCGCGCGGCGTTGTCGCGCAGGGTCCCTCATTTCTACAGGAACGCACACCTTGGCTACGCTGATTTGCGGCTCGATCGCCTACGACTCCATCATGACCTTCGAAGGGCGGTTCCGCGAGCACATCCTGCCCGACCAGGTGCACCTCATCAACCTGAGCTTCCTCGTGCCGACGATGCGCCGCGAATTCGGCGGCTGCGCGGGCAACATCGCGTATGCGCTGCACCTGCTGGGCGGCGATGCGCGCATGATGGGGACGATGGGCGCGCTCGACGCGCAGCCGTATCTCGACCGGCTCGACCAGCTCGGCCTGCGCCGCGACCACGTTCGCGTGCTGCCCGATACGTATACGGCGCAGGCGATGATCACGACCGATCTCGACAACAACCAGATCGCCGCGTTCCACCCGGGCGCGATGATGCAGTCGCACCTGAACCATGCGGGCGACGCGCCGGACATCCAGCTCGCGATCGTCGGCCCGGACGGCTTCGACGGGATGGTGCAGCACGTGGAAGAACTGGCCAAGGCCGGTGTGCCGTTCGTGTTCGACCCGGGCCAGGGTCTGCCGCTGTTCGACGGTGCGACGCTGCGCCGCAGCATTGAACTTGCGACCTATGTGGCGGTCAACGACTACGAGGCCAAGCTGGTGAGCGACAAGACGGGATGGTCCGAAGATGAAATCGCCAGCCGGGTCGACGCCCTCGTCATTACGCGTGGCGAGCACGGCGCGACCATCCGCCACAAGCAGGGCACGGAGCAGATTCCTGTCGTACCGGCCGAGCGCATCGCCGATCCGACCGGCTGCGGCGACGCCTTCCGGGGCGGCCTGCTGTACGGCATCGAGCATGGCCTCGACTGGGCGACCACGGGGCGCCTCGCCAGCCTGATGGGCTCGCTCAAGATCGCCCACCAGGGGCCCCAGAGTTACGTACTGACGCGCGCGGAAATCGACGCACGCTTCGAGACTGCATTCGGTTACAGTCTCAAATGAATATTGTGGGAGAGCAAAGATGTTGACGAACAAAACCCTCACGCTCGCGGCCATGCTGACGGCCACGCTGACGCTCGCCGGCTGCTTCACGGCACCCGGTTCCGCCGATGTCTATAGCGTCGGCCAGGCGCAGCGCGAACAGACGGTCCGCATGGGCACGGTCGAAAGCGTCCGCGCGGTACGCATCCAGTCCGACGGCGGCGGCAGCGCGATCGGCACGCTCGGCGGCGGCGCACTCGGCGCGGTCGCAGGCAGCGCGATCGGCGGCGGCAAGGGCTCGATCCTGACGGCGATCGCGGGCGGCCTCGTCGGCGCGGTCGCGGGTAACGCCGTGGGCGAAAACCTCAGCACGGCGAACGGTGTCGAAATCACCGTGCGCCTCGACAACGGCGATCTGCGCTCGATCACGCAGGCGGCCAGCGGCGAAGCGTTCCGTGCAGGCGAGCGCGTACGACTGCTGTCGAGCGGCGGCGTCACGCGCGTCACGCACTAACCGGTATCCTCAGCACGCGGCGCAAGCCGCGGTCGAACGCATGTGCGACGCTGCACATGCGTTTTTTTTCGTCCGTACTCGCCGAGGTGTCGGCTGCGGCGAGTACGGACGAAAAAAATCCCGCCACCTGAGCCAGATGGCGGGACTGATTGAGTAGCGCTACTCAACCCGCGGACACCACGTGAGTGTCCGGGTGGTGCTGGTCAGCCGCGATTACGGACGGCTGCCGGTCGGGAACGGCCATGCCGCTGCCGGGTTGAGCGCGGTCTTCACGCCCGATGCCGGCGCAACCGATGCGGTCGACGCGGTCGTTGCCGGCGCAGCCTTCTTCACGACGGCCTTCTTCGGTGCAGCAGCCTTCTTCGCCGGCGCAGCAGCCGCCTTCGCAGGGGCAGCCTTCTTGGCAGGCGCAGCCTTCTTCGCGGCAGCCTTCTTCGCAGGCGCAGCCTTCTTCGCGGCAGCCTTCTTCGCCGGTGCCGCCTTCTTCGCGGCAGCCTTCTTAGCCGGTGCTGCCTTCTTCGCAGCAACCTTCTTCACGGCGACCTTCTTCGCTGCAACTTTCTTCGCAGCAGCCTTCTTCGCCGGTGCCGCCTTCTTCGCAGCAACCTTCTTCACGGCGACTTTCTTCGCTGCGACCTTCTTGGCTGCAACCTTCTTCGTTGCGACCTTCTTGGCTGCGACCTTCTTCGCTGCGGCCTTCTTCGCCGGTGCTGCCTTCTTCGCAGCAACCTTCTTCACGGCGACTTTCTTCGCTGCGACCTTCTTCACTGCAGCGGCCTTCTTCGCCGGAGCAGCAGCCTTCTTCGCAACGGTCTTCTTGGCAGCAACCTTCTTAGCAGCCGGTTTCTTCTTGGCAGTAGCCATGTTGTTCTCCTTCAGGTTCAGATGAGAGTCAGTTCAAACTACACCCTTCGTCAAAACCCGCTTCCCGCGGACGCTGTTCAGGACGTGCGCTTCGAAGCGGGCTATTCATCGGCGTACGCAGATACCGCGCGCTTACGCTAATGAATACGGTATGGCGCGCGTGACCACTCGGCCTCGCGCGCCAAATCAAGTCGGTAGCCGGCGCACCGCGCGCCGCTACCCCTAATCGCTTGATCAAGCGGACCGCCACACGGCCGTCCGCTTTATCCGGAGGGAAGTTTGCCCATCCCACTGAAGGGTTCGCAAAGTGCCTGTCGTATCGTTGGGCCGTTAAGGCACCGGGCATGCTTTGCATCAGGCGTTCTTGCTCCTAAACCTTGGGCCGGGGCCGAGAGGCCACCGGCTGCTCACATCATGTGACGGGTTCGCTGCTGCGGGTTATTCCCAGGACAGCGCGCCCCCCGTCTGATATTCGATCACACGCGTCTCGAAGAAGTTGCGTTCCTTCTTCAGGTCGATCATCTCGCTCATCCACGGGAACGGGTTTTCCTCGTTCGGGTACAGCGGATCGAGGCCGATCTGCTGGCAACGGCGGTTGCTGATGAAACGCAGGTAGCTCTTGAACATCGACGCGTTCAAACCCAGCACGCCGCGCGGCATCGTGTCTTCGGCGTAGCGGTATTCGAGTTCGACAGCCTGCTTGAACAGCTCGCGGATCTCGGCGCGGAATTCCGCGGTCCAGAGATGCGGATTCTCGAGCTTGATCTGGTTGATCAGGTCGATGCCGAAGTTGCAGTGCATCGACTCGTCGCGCAGGATGTACTGATATTGCTCTGCAGCACCCGTCATCTTGTTCTGGCGGCCGAGTGCGAGGATCTGCGTGAACCCGACATAGAAGAACAGGCCTTCCATGATGCAGGCGAACACGATCAGCGACTTCAGCAGCTTCTGATCCGCTTCGAGCGTGCCGGTCTTGAAGGCCGGGTCCGTCAGCGTGTGGATGAACGGAATCAGGAATTCGTCCTTCGCGCGGATCGACGTGACCTCGTGGTACGCGTTGAAGATCTCGCCTTCGTCGAGACCGAGCGATTCGACAATGTATTGGTACGCGTGCGTGTGGATCGCTTCCTCGAACGCCTGGCGCAGCAGGAACTGCCGGCACTCGGGCGCCGTGATGTGGCGGTACGTGCCGAGCACGATGTTGTTCGCCGCGAGCGAATCGGCCGTCACGAAGAAGCCGAGGTTGCGCTTCACGATGCGGCGCTCGTCCTCGGTCAGACCGTTCGGGTCCTTCCACAGAGCGATGTCGCGGGACATGTTGATTTCCTGCGGCATCCAGTGGTTCGCGCAACCGGCCAGATACTTTTCCCACGCCCACTTGTACTTGAACGGCACCAGCTGATTCACGTCAGTCTGGCCGTTGATGATGCGCTTGTCGGCGACATTGACCCGCGCTTCCGTACCGCCGGCGGGAACAGCCGATGCTTGCGGCGGCACCGCAAGATCGCCTTCGAAAATGTCACGGACCTGATGGGCGGCAGGCGCAGCGGCCTGCATTCCGACAGCCATCCCGGCGGAGGTGCGCAACGCGTTTTGCTGCGCTCCGCTCGCGGGGGTTACGGCAGTCTTCTCGTCATCCCAGTTGAGCATAAATTCTCACCATCAATTTAGAACGGTTTGTACCATCTTTTCCTGAGCGATAAAAGGGTTCGCTCACGAAAAATCCTTTTTTCGATTCGCGTTGCGACCTCGATACAACACTTTGAGCAACGCATCGTCGTTCATGCAGCGCGCGAAGTGAGTTGCGCATGTATCGCGAGGTGCGCCCGACGCATCGAACGCCGATCGAAACGCGACGCCGTCGGGGATGTTTCGATCGCTTGTCACTGCCTGCAACGCAGGTGGCGCGTTACAGATTCCTTATCATTTTTTTAGTTGAGAGCGGCGCACACTTCAACCTCGATCGGTCGTCGTGTGCGCCGCCTTTGCCTGCTTCTCAGGTCAGGCGCACTGCGTTACTGGCACGCTTCGCACTCGTCGAAGCCCGGATCGCCCGGACGCATCGTGCACACCGGACCGTCCGCCTCGACCGGCGCGAGTGCCGGCGCTGCATTGATCGCGCCCGACGACACATCGCCACCCGCCGCACCGAAGCCGCCTGCCGCGCCTTGCGCGCCGCCGCTGCCCGAACCGCCGTTGCCCGCGCCGCCCGTCGGCACGGCGTTCAGCGCGCCGTGTGCGACCGTCGACTTCTCGACGTGCGTCGCCGCCATCGTGCGGAGGTAGTAGGTCGTCTTCAGGCCGCGCAGCCATGCGAGCTTGTAGACCTCGTCGAGCTTCTTGCCCGACGCGCCGCCCATGTAGATGTTCAGCGACTGCGCCTGGTCGATCCACTTCTGGCGACGCGATGCGGCTTCAACCAGCCACGTCGGGTCGACTTCGAACGCGGTCGCGTAGATCGCGCGCAGGTCGGCCGGGATGCGGTCGATGCGCGACAGCATGCCGTCGAAGTACTTCAGGTCGGCGACCATCACTTCGTCCCACAGGCCGCGTTCCTTCAGGTCGCGCACCAGGTACTCGTTCACCACCGTGAATTCGCCCGACAGGTTCGACTTCACGTACAGGTTCTGGAAGGTCGGCTCGATACAGGCCGACACACCGATGATGTTCGAGATCGTCGCCGTCGGCGCGATCGCGACGCAGTTCGAGTTGCGCATGCCGTGCGCGGCGATCCGCGAACGCAGCGTCGTCCAGTCGAGCGACTCCGACGTGTCGACCTCGACGTAGCCGCCGCGCGCTTCCGTCAGCAGCTTCAGCGTGTCCTGCGGAAGGATGCCGCGATCCCACAGCGAGCCGCGGTAGCTCGAGTAGCGGCCGCGCTCTTCGGCCAGCTCGGTCGACGCGTAGTACGCGTAGTAGCAGACCGCTTCCATCGACCGGTCCGCGAACTCGACCGCCGCTTCCGACGCGTACGGCGTGCGCAGCAGGTGCAGGCAGTCCTGGAAGCCCATGATGCCCATGCCGACCGGGCGGTGCTTCAGGTTCGAGTTACGCGCCTTCGGCACCGCGTAGTAGTTGATGTCGATCACGTTGTCGAGCATGCGCATCGCGACGCTGATCGTGCGCTTCAGCTTGTCGTGGTCGAGCGCGTAGCTGCCGTCGGCCTGCTTCACCAGGTGGGCGACGAGGTTCACCGAGCCGAGGTTGCACACCGCGATTTCGGTGTCGCTCGTGTTCAGCGTGATTTCCGTGCACAGGTTCGACGAGTGGACGACGCCGACGTGCTGCTGCGGCGAGCGGACGTTGCACGGATCCTTGAACGTGATCCACGGGTGACCCGTCTCGAACAGCATGCCGAGCATCTTGCGCCAGAGCTGCTGCGCCGGGATCTTCTTGAACAGCTTGATCTCGCCGCGCGCGACCTTCTCTTCGTAAGCCGTGTAAGCCTTCTCGAAGTCGGCACCGAACTTGTCGTGCAGGTCCGGGCAGGTCGACGGCGAGAACAGCGTCCAGTCGGCGCCTTCCATCACGCGCTTCATGAACAGGTCGGGAATCCAGTTCGCCGTGTTCATGTCGTGCGTACGGCGGCGGTCGTCACCGGTGTTCTTGCGCAGCTCGAGGAACTCCTCGATGTCGAGGTGCCACGATTCGAGGTACGCGCAGACCGCGCCCTTGCGCTTGCCGCCCTGGTTCACCGCGACGGCCGTGTCGTTCACGACCTTCAGGAACGGGACCACGCCTTGCGACTTGCCGTTCGTGCCCTTGATATGCGAGCCGAGTGCGCGCACACGCGTCCAGTCGTTGCCGAGGCCGCCGGCGAACTTCGACAGCAGCGCGTTTTCCTTCAGCGCTTCATAGATGCCGTCGAGATCGTCCGCGACCGTCGTCAGGTAGCACGACGACAGCTGCGAGCGGTGCGTGCCCGAGTTGAACAGCGTCGGCGTCGAGCTCATGAAGTCGAAGCTCGACAGCACGTTGTAGAACTCGATCGCACGCGTTTCGCGGTCGATCTCGTTCAGCGACAGGCCCATCGCGACGCGCATGAAGAATGCCTGCGGCATTTCGATGCGGGTGCCTTCGACGTGCAGGAAGTAGCGGTCGTACAGCGTCTGCAGGCCCAGGTAGCCGAACTGCAGGTCGCGGTTCGCGTCGAGGGCTTCGCCGAGGCGCTTCAGGTCGAACTGCAGCAGCTTGTCGTCGAGCAGGCCGGCGTCGACGCCGCGCTTCAGGAACTGCGGGAAGTATTCCGCGTAGCGGGTCGACATCTCGGCCTGCACGACTTCCTCGCCGAGGATCTCGCGACGGATCGTGTGCAGCAGGATGCGGGCCGTGACCTGGCTGTAGGCCGGGTCCTTCTCGATCATCGTGCGCGCCGCGAGGATCGCCGAGTCGTAGACCTGGCTCATCGGCACGCCGTCGTACAGGTTCTTCACCGTCTCCGCGACGATCGGGTCAGGGTTAACCGCAGCACCGAGGCCGTCGCATGCCGACACGATCAGCGCGCGCAGCGCGTTCAGGTCGAGCGGGCGCGTGACGCCGTTGTCGACGACGTTGATGCCGGTGCTCGACTCGCCGCCCGCTGCCGCTGCGTCCTCGCCCGCATGCTGGCGCTCGAGGTGACGCTTCTCGCGATACAGCACGTACGCACGCGCGACGTTGTGCTCGCCGCCGCGCATCAGCGCGAGTTCGACCTGGTCCTGGATGTCTTCGATATGGAACGTACCGCCGTTCGGGCGGCTGCGCACGAGTGCGCGCACGACGTTGTGCGTCAGCTGTTCGACCTGCTCGCGCACGCGCGCCGAAGCCGCGCCCTGCCCGCCGTTGACGGCCAGGAAAGCCTTGGTCACCGCGATCGCGATCTTCGAGGGTTCGAACGACACCACGCTGCCGTTGCGGCGGATCACCTTGTAGTCGGCGAACGTGGCCTGCGGCGCGAGCGCCTTCGCGCCCTGTTCGGTCCCGCCGAGCGGACGGCTCGAGGCGCTCTCGTACTGGGACGTCGCGTTGTCGGTGGTTTGCATGTGCAAAGCTCCTGGTGTTGGATGGTGCGGAGAGAAAGAACCGCGGATTAAAACGAACGCTGCGCAACGCGGTGCGCGAGCGGTAAGAGGCGAGCGATGCGCCGGGGAAGCCGGTTCGGTCGATGCGCGACAACCTGGCCGGTCGTGTGCTTCGTCATGTCTACCCTGCCCCGTCGATGTTCGCTGCGCTGATCGCGACGCCCGGACCGCCCGGCCTGACGCGCCGCCCTGAGAACCCTGTCCGCCGGCGTTGCCCGCCGGCCGGTGCCGCTCGGGTTTTCCCCTGCGACACACACTATATCTAGTACAGAACTGCTCAACTGGCACCAAGTATAGTGGACATTCGGACGAGGTCAAAACGGATAATTTGCGGTGAAGGTCTTGACATCGCTCACGCGCAGACACGACAAGGCATTGGTCGGAGAAAAAACTTTCTCCGCTCAAAAAACCCCGCGATCAGTGCTGACGGAAAGGAAAGTATTCGGCGGAAAAACCGGCATCGCTCGCGAAGCGTTGCCAATCGAAGTGCGGGCCCGGGTCGGTCTTGCGGCCCGGCGCGACGTCCGAGTGCCCGGCGAATGCGTCGACCGGGTAACGCGCGGCGAGCGCGCGGGACAGCGCGGCGAGCACCGCGTATTGCGCGTCGTCGAACGGCACGTCGTCCGCGCCTTCGAGCTCGATGCCGATCGAGAAGTCGTTGCAGCGCGTCCGGCCGAAGAACTCGGACGAGCCCGCGTGCCACGCGCGCTCGTCGCACGACACGAACTGCACGAGCTCGCCGCCGCGGCGGATCAGGAAATGGGCGGACACGCGCACGCCGCGCAGGTGGCGCTGGTAATACGGGTGCGCATCGCAGTCGAGGCGGTTCAGGAACAGCGACTCGATCGCGTCGCCGCCGAATTCGCCGGGCGGCAGGCTGATGTTGTGGACGACCACGAGCGTCGGCACCGCGCCCGCGGGCCGCCTCTCGAAGTTCGGCGACGGCGCATGGCGCGCTTCGCGCACCCAGCCGTTCGCGTCGACCGACAACGTCGGCGCGTCGCTCATCGCACGTCGCGACCGTTCGCGCGCGCGGCGTGGCGCTGCGCGTGCTCGGCGCTGCAGAAGTAGTCGCCGCCCGCGGCGACCGCTTCGCCCTTCGGCGCATGCACGCCGCATTCGGCGCAGCGCACCATCGGCTCGGGCAGCGACCGCGCGTCGCCGTTCGGCCGCGCGGCTCCG